>DASSXJ010000012.1 GCA_035703895.1 bacterium
AGTCCTTGCCGAGCGTCTCGAACGCCCGCTTGCTCGGAATGAACGCGCCGTTCGTGAGCATCACATAGTCCAGAAACGCGACATTGGGGTCTTTCAAGGTGAACGCAATGGTGGACTTGTCCAGTACGGCGATCTTTTGAACGATCGAGAACTGTCCTCGAAACTGGCTGGGCTCCTGTGGATCGAGCGCGCGCTTGAACGCCCACTCCACCACCGAGGCGTCGAGCTCCGAGCCATCCTGGAACCGGACACCCTTTCGCAGGATGAACGTCCACACGCGGCGGTCGGGGGAGAGTTTCCAGCGTTCTGCGAGCGAGGGGACGACGTGGCCGTCATCGGCCCGCTGCACAAGCTGATCGTAGATGAATCCGGCCACGAAGCTCGTCGGAGCTTCCTGGATCCGGATCGGGTCGAAGAGAGTCACATCGGCCTCGTTGGCGATGATCAGATCCTGACCCGGAGCGGCCGAGAACGCCGGGCTGCCGGAGAGCAGCAGGGCCAGCAGCGTCAAGACGACCATGATACGCATAGGCCGGAATCTCCCTTCCCCCCATCTTTGGGGAGCAATACGTCCCGGTCCGCCGAAGCCCTCCTGCCGTACGTGCTACGCTCAGCGGCGCTTCGAGACTGCCGGTTGGTGCCGAGGTCGACGGTGCGACCCTCTCGAATGGTACATCGATGAGTATGAGAGACTTTCCCGCCCCCATCGACAAACGCTACTTCGAGGACTACGTGCCCGGTGCTGTGTTTGAATATGGAACGATTACTGTGGATCAAGCGGACGTGATCGAGTTTGCGCGGCGGTTCGACCCACAGCCCTTCCACATCAATCCCGACGCCGCAGCGCGCGGGCCCTTTGGAGGGTTGATCGCGAGCGGATGGCACACGGCGAGCCTGACGATGCGCCTCGTCGTAGACCACTACCTGTCCAGCGTCGCCAGCTTGGGCTCTCCCGGCGTGGATGAGCTGCGTTGGACCCGGCCGGTTCGGCCCGGCGACACGTTACGCGTCCGCGTCTCTGTGCTGGGCGCCCGCCGCTCCCAGTCGAAGCCTGATCGCGGGATCGTACGTTCACACGTCGAGGCGTTGAATCAAGACGGCGACGTCGTGATGAGCCTCCAGGCCCTCAATCTCATACGCTGCAGAGAGATGGCGTAGCGGAAGGGGGGGATCGGGATGCGTCCATCGACCAACGTCGCGATCCTCGACGACTACCAGGGCGTCGCCCTCAGCACGGCGGATTGGGCGTCGCTCGGTGGAGATGTTCGCGTCCACGCGTTTCGCGATCACCTGACCGACGAACGCGCGCTCATCGACCGTCTCGAGCCATTCGACGTGATCGTCGCGATGCGCGAGCGCACCCCGTTTTCGAAATCCCTGCTTGACCGGCTCCCCCGGCTGCGGCTGCTGGTGACCACGGGGATGCGGAACGCCTCCATCGATATGGGAGCAGCGACGGAGCAGGGGCTCACGGTATGCGGCACCGAGGGGTTGGGATACCCGACCGCGGAACTGACCTGGGGCCTGATCCTGGCCTGGGCGCGCCGCATCCCGCATGAGGACCGGATCACGCGCCAAGGACGCTGGCAGACATCCGTGGGCGTGGGCCTCCGGGGAAAGATTCTCGGCGTGATCGGCCTCGGCCGGTTGGGCTCGCAGGTGGCGACCATCGGGCGAGCCTTCGGGATGTCGGTCATCGGCTGGAGCCAGAACCTCACCGCCGAGCGGGCCGCGGTGTGCGGCGCGACCCTCGCCGCGAAAGACGGCCTGCTCGCTCAATCAGATGTCGTGACGATCCACCTGCAGTTGAGCGAGCGCACCCGAGGCCTGCTGGGGGCGGAAGAGCTCGGATCGATGAAAGCCACCGCGCTGCTGGTCAACACCTCGCGCGGCCCTATTGTTGACGAGCGGGCGCTGATCGCCGCGCTCGAGCAGCGCACGATCGCGGGGGCCGCGCTTGACGTGTTCGACGAGGAGCCGCTGCCGCCGGACCACCCATTCCGGCATCTGGAGAACACGGTCATCACCCCGCACCTCGGCTACGTGACGCTCGAGAATTACCAGGTATTCTACAGGGACGCCGTCGAGGATGTGCGGGCGTTCCTCACCGGGAATCCCGTGCGGGTGCTCAACCCCCAGGTGCGGTCCGGGCGCCCGCGCTGACCAGTGCGGTTCGGACCCACGGGTCCGACCGGCAGGAGCCTGCCCCGCGCTCTTGGAAGAGTGTGTTCCCCCACTTCCGCCGGGCGGGGGAGGGGCTCGGGCGGTGGGATACGTGGAGATGCGCGGTCGTCAAACCAAGAATGTCAGGCCGCCCCTGGTGCTCCCGCTGTGGGTGCGCGGCCTCGCATTGGGAGCGGCGGCCGCTGCCGTCCTGCACTTCGCCGCGAGGGACATGGGCGGATTCCCGCGCGCGGTCGTGCTGCTGGCGTTGTACCTCTTGGTCCTCGCGACGGCCGCGGATTTGGTGTGGCACGTGTGGACCTGCCGCACCGCCGCGCCGGTCGCCGCGCTCTCCGGTGGCAGCGAGACCGTCCCGTGCTACACCGAGCGGTCGCGGATGTGGGTCTCGGGCGCGGCGCTCGCGCTGGCCGCGGCGACGACCACGCTTCACGGCGGGGACGCGCTGGCCGTGCTGCGGGCATGGGTGCAGCTGCATCGATGGGCCCCGCCGAGCATCGCGCTGACGATCATGCCGCTGACGGTGGCGGCCCACCAGCCGTTCCACGTTACCGTCATGGTGGACAACGGCGTCGCAAGCCGATACCGTTGCGAGTGGCAGGGGCCCGCGGCGGAGTGGGGCACGGAGAACTCGTGCGACACCGAGCGGATGGCGCCGCTTCACTTCGTGGAGCCGGACTGGCCCACACGCCGCGTCCCGGTCGCGGCGAAGGTGTTCGACGGTGATCGGCTGCTGGGAGCGACTCCCAACCAGACCATCACCATCAGCTACGCGCCGGTCGTCGAGATCATCTCGGACAAGGCCCGAATCATCCAGGGGCAGAAGGCGGAGTTCAGCGTCCGCGTCGATGGCCGCGCGCCCCGCGCCGACGACCGGTGCCGCTGGACGGTCGGGGGCGAGTTCGCCAGTTCCGACCGCTGCACGTTTGCCTTCACCGGCAAGGATCTGCCCAGTGCCCCCAGCACGATCGTGCGGGTCGCGGTCGAGGTCGAAAACGCCTCGATCCGAAGCGCCGGCAAGGCGGAAGCCTCGCTCGTCGTCGACCAGCCGCAGCATTTTATCGTCTACATGGTGGAAACCTCCCACCGCATGGCTCGGGTGACCCCCACCGGCACCGTCCTGGAGGACGTTAAGAACGACCTGATCGACGGCCTCTCCAACATCGATCCCGGAAGGGGATACCTCGGCGTCGGCACGTTTGGGGAGGACCAGTCCCATCCGGTCTGCTATCAGAATGTCCAGGTGCCCTATCCCATCCAGCCGCTCGACCTGAACGAGGCGAAGAGCGTCCTCTATCTGCTGCAGCCGGGGGCGGCCGACGCACCGGTGGCCACCGCGATGTTGAAAGGCCTCGCGCTTTTCCGTCCGTATGCGGCGCGCGCCGCGCAGCACGCATCCTTCGCCCTGGTCAGCATCGCGGCCGGCCTGGACACGTGCGCCGGCGCGCGGCCCGAGAACACGCTCAAGGCGCTCGACGCGATCATGGAGGGCGTCCGCACGTTGACGGCGCGCCTCGGCGGCCGGTTGCTGGCCATCACGATCGGGGTCGGCGAGACCGATCAGGACCGGCGGCAGTGGGACGCCCTGGCTAAGGTCACCCCCACGGAGTCGCCGTACGTGATCGTTCCCGCTCCCGATATCGTGACGCTCGATCAATCGGTCAGGGCCGCCGTCCAATTAGGCTCGCGTGACTACGACGCCCGCCTGGCCGGGTGCGGGAACCTGGCCCGGCTCCTCCGCGCACGAAATCTGGAGGCCGGGGCGGGGCAGGTGGAGCGGTACTGCCGGACGCTGTCCGCCCCTTGATTCGCTGGCGGCCGCCGAGCCGCTATGCCGTCACCGCTCCCGACCGGGCCGGCAGCCCGTACACCTCGCGTGCCGTCTCGTGGAAGATCCGCCGCCGGAGGTCATCGGGCAGCCGAGGGAACGCATCGGCCGGCGAATCGAAATCCCAGTGCGGATAGTCCGACGCGAACATCAGCGTCCGCTCGGCGCGGTTCCACTTGAACACCTCAAGCAGATCCGAGGGCTGGTCCGGCTCCTCGAGGGGCTGTGACGTGAAGCGGACGTGCTCCCAGACGTACTCGCTCGGCGGCCTCAAGACCCATGGGGTCTGATGGCGCAAGCCGCGCCAGTCGGCGTCGAGCCGCCAGAGGAAGGGCGCCAGCCACGCGTACCCCCCTTCGACAAAGACGACCTTGAGGGTGGGGAACTTCTCGAAGACGCCCTCGAAAATCATGCTGGTCAGGTGCGTCATGTATCCTTGGGGCCGGACCTGCCGGTTTTCGACATAGTACGAGCCGTACCCAGCGACGGAGGGCTGGCCGTTGATCCCGACGCCTTCGCTGCCCGTGTGCAGGGCGAACGGAAGGTTGAGCGCCTGGCACGATTCGAAGATGGGATGGTAGAACCGGTTGCCATAGGGCAGGCGCGCGCCGTTGCTGACCAGCACCTGCACGATGTCGGGGTGCGGGCCGACGCGTTCGATCTCCTTGACGGCCTGGGGAATGTCCTGGGTCGCGATCAGCATCGCGCCCTTGAGGCGGGGGTCGGCGGCGAGCCAGTGCTCGAGGAGGAAGTCGTTGTACGCGCGGGCGATCGCCGCGGCGTAGTCCGCGTCCGGCAAGGTGCCGAGCGGTCGCAGCTCCTGGCCGAGCAGAATCGCGTACTCCACGTCATAGCGGTCGAGGAGCTGCTCGCGCATCAACGCGATGTCGGACCCGGCAAAGCCGTCCGCCGGCCACGCATCGCCCCGATACCCGCGATCGCCTCCGTTTGGATAGCCGACGCCTGCGAGACGGATCCCCCATTCCTTGACATCCTCCTGGTAGGCACGGGGCAGGTAGGGGAGGAGCTGGCTCAGCTTGCCGTCCTTGAACCGGTTGTGAACGTCGCAATCGATGATCGGCATGACTCCCTCCTCACGCGTGTAGGATCACGAGGCCGTCCTCGGTCGTGACCGGGAATGTTTCGAGGATTACGTCCTGCTCGCCGGCCCTGCCGACAGTGACCTCAAACGTCTTGGCGCGCATCTTGTGGGGGTTGAAGTGCGTGCGGCCCGTTGCGATCTCAAACTCCCATCCGTGCCACGGGCATTGGATGATCTCGTCCTCGCGGCCGTAGAGATATTCATAGGGCCTGCCGGGCAGCGTTGTGCCCTTGATCTTTCCCAGGCACAGCGGGGCACCTTGGTGGGGGCACCGGTTGCGCAGCGCGTAGAACCGCCCCCGGATATTGAACACTCCGATCGAACGGCTCCCGGCCGTCACGATCCTCCGGCTTCCCGGCGGAAGGTCGGCCGCACGCCCCACCACGTATCGCGCCATCCGACGCATCCACATCATCAGCTGACATTCCCCCGTTCCTTGCCCGGGGGACCAAGCGTTTCCTGCCGGGGAGCGGGCCGCGGGGGGCCGGCGAAGGGGAGTGGCCTCGCCCGGCGCGAATGGGGCCCGCGGCCATGAGGGTGTCCCTGTGGGGGATCGCCGCCTACCTGCTCCTCTACGCGAGCGTCGTCACGGGCACGGCGCTCTCGTCATCCTTCTTGAGGGCGCGTGTGCCCGTCCTGACCCGGGCGGGGCGGCCGCACGAGATCCTCTCCCTGGGGGCGCTGTTTGCCTCGTTCGTCCACGCGGCCGCCAGCATGATCTCCCCGCAGGGGGAGCGCCTCGACTGGCTCCTGTTCGTCGGCCCCGAGCGCGGCGAGCCGCTCGGATTGTCCCTGGGCGTCGCGGCGCTGTACGCGGCCGGCGTCGCCGTCGGCTCGTTTTATCTGCGGCAGCGTCTCGCGCCGGTCCCCTGGCGCGGTCTGCACGCGCTGGCGTATCCGGGGTTCCTGCTTGCGGCCTGGCACAGCGCGGCCCTCGGCGCGAACGCCTGGCTGGGGGGCCTGCGGCTCTTGTACGCGATCACGGTGGCGAGCGCCGGTCTGCTGGCGTGCGGCCGCGCGGTCGAATACGCGACGCAGCCACCGCGGCGGCCGGGAACGCGCGGCGCGTGAGCGCCTACACGCCGTCCAGTTCGAGGATCTCGAGGCTGCCGTCGAACCGATCGACGAGGTAGATCAGCCCGTCGGCATCCACGTACACATCGTTGGACTGCGCCACCGTGCCTGGGATGTCCGGTACGTACCACGCCACCTCGGCCGGCCGGAAGGGATCCTTGATATCGACGACCCGAAGGCCGCCCGCAAAGTAGGTCAGATAGATCCGATCCTCGCGCTGGAGCCCCCCCGGCCGGTTTTCATGAATGTTGTGCGGGCCGAACCTGAACTCGGGATGCGCGATGCCCTCCGGGTCCACGCGGAACGCAGCCACCGGGACGGGGTTGCGCTCCTCCCGCGTGTCAACGATCCAGAGATATTTCTCGCGGTCGCGCCCTTCGCGGTGCTTTCGGAGCGCCTCCTGCGTACACACGACGAGACGCCGGCCCGGGAGCGGCATCGCGGTGTGGAGCATGTCCCCGAAGGGGGGAAAGAAGGTGTGGTGGGTGACCAGGCGCGGCCGTCCCGGCGCGCTGATGTCCAGGATCACCCACCCCCAATCCACGCATCCGACCACACACCGGTTCCCGGCGATGAAGGGCGCGCCGTGTACACGGACGGTCCAGCCGGACGGCCACGCGGGCCGCTCTCCGCCGGCCGTCCACTGGCCGGGGATCCACCAGCGCCCGGCTTCTTCGGGATGGTCGGGCCGCCGGAGGTCGATGATCCGGTAGATCTGATCGGTGAAGCCCTCCGCCCCCGCCGACAAGTGGGCGTACCGTCCATCGACGAACCAGAATCGATGTACGCCCGGACCTCCGGTGTCAAAGACGGCCAGCTCCCGCGGGGCGGCCGGCCGCTCGACATCGTAGATCGCGATCCCGGCGCTGAACTCCGTCCCGTCGTACCCGGGTTGCCGCTCGTGGTTGACGACCATCAGGCCGTTCGAGACCTGAACCTTGTGGCAGTGCGTATTCGGGGGCGCCGCCAGTTGAGCCATGACCTTCGGCGACCGGGGATCCCGGACGTCGATGATGGTTGCGCCGGCATCGCGCATCGGTGCGACATACACATACCCCCGGTCGACGATGACCTGCCCCGCGCCCCCGGGCCCGTACTCGGTGCGGCTGATCAGGCGGAGATGGTGCGACCTCGGCTGCGACAACACGCTCCCTCCCCCGTCGCATCCGGCGACGCGGGTGCGACCGCAGGCGAGGTTCGATGGCGGCGCGGGCGGTCCTCTTGCGACGCGCGGCGGGCGCTCGAAACGAGGGAGGGGGCACCCCAGTGGGGCGCCCCCGGAGGGAACGAGCGGCGAGAGGGGTTAGAAGCCGAGCCCGCGCTTGGCGCGGCGAAAGAAGAGCAAATGGAACGCGAGCGCGGAGAAGAGCAGCGCCAGGCTCACGCCGGCAGCCACCGGCAGACGCGGAGCGGAACGTTCCTCAAGCTTCAACATGCCGTGCTATTTCCACCCGGACGACCGATAGTGCGTGCGGCCGCGCTCCAGGCTTAGGAACACCCAACTCTTCTTCCGGAGCTGGTTCGGCAGCAGGTTGTGGAGCGCGGTCATCTCGGAGAGCGCGGCCTGGACCACGTTCTTCGCCTCCACTTGGTTCTCCAACACGTCGTACTCTGTATTAATGTTCCGCAGACGCCTGCGGATAGACGTCATGTTGCCGACGATCTGATCCATTGTCATGAGTCCTCACCTCCCTGACCGGCGGTGACGGCCCGGCCAGGCCATCAATGCATCGCCGAGTACACTCTCCATAGTTCCCTTCTTGGGCCGGACGCCCTCGGTTCATTATGGTTATTCCCCGGAATGTTCGGATGAGGGGTTCCGACTATTCGGATGAGAGGTCGAACGGATGTTGTGCGAAGGAGAACTTTTGCGGAAGATGTCCCGCAGATTTCCGACAGAGCACGTGAAGTTTTCGGCGGCCCGCATCAGAGGTCGACGCTCTTCCCATCTTCGGCCCATTCGTACGGAAGCGCTCCCGACCTCGCCAGCATCTCGGCACTCATGTGCGTGAGGATGACCCGCTTCGCCGAAATTTCTCCCAGGTGGGAGACGAGGGTCGCGAGGTCCATATGGATCCTCGACTTTGGGTGGGAGGTGTACGCTTCCGCGATGAAGAGATCCGCCCCACTGGCCGCATCGATCAGCGTCGGGGTCCACACGGTGTCTCCGGAGTAGGCGATGACCCTCCCGTCGCACTCGATCCGCAGCGCCAACGGTGGGGCTCCGCAAGGATGCTGCACGACGTACGGGGTCACCGTCACCGCCCCCAACGCCCGGGGGCGCTCCGGCTCTAGCTCCACGATCTCGAGGGGGAACCTGTACTGAACCCGGGAGGATTCTGGGAACAAGATCTCCATCGCCTCGATCACCCTCTGCTTCGTTCCTGGAGGCCCCGCGACCACCAGGGGCCGCGTGCGTTTCGCGAGCAGGTTCTGATCGATGACGACGAACGGCACCCCAGCGAAGTGATCTCCGTGCAGGTGGGAGACCAGGATCGTATCCAGCTCCCCCGGGTCCACGCCGAAGCGCTTCATGGCAATCAGCGACGATGCGCCGCAGTCGATCAGAAACCGGGTGGGCTCCGATCGGACCAAAAAGCATGTCTGGAAGCGTCCTCCGCTTCCAAACGCGTCCCCGCTCCCCAGAAACTGCACCGTGACTCGACCCATCGCACCCCTCCGGAACGTGCGGTGGCACAGCCCAACGCCACCTATGGGTAGCATACACGTGCCGGGCATCATAGAGATCGGCGAAGTCCTGTCGGTGCATTCCCGTGCTCCTTTCTGTCACGTAGTGGCTGCAGATCCTATTTCGTGACGCAGAATCGTCCGAAGGGATGAATTTTCCTCCCCGGTTCTTGATGCGCGCATCGGCGCATTTGGAGCATAACGTAGGCGCATGCTGCGTGATAATTCCAGGGATCCGTATACGGAATTATCCGGAAGCGGTGGTGGCGTGTCGAGGAAGACGACGGGCCCGCGCGGAACCAATCCGTCAGCCGGGCGGATGCAGCGTCCACGGCCCAAGGAGTCCACATCGGTGCCCGTACCGCCACTCCCCAAAGGCCTGCTCTGCGACATGGACGACACGATTCTCAATTCGAGCGGCGCCCGAGAACTCTGCTGGGGGGAGGCGTTCGCGGAAGCGGCCGGGCGGCTCGGCGGGCTCGAGTGGACGGCGTTCATCGAAGCGATCACCAGGACGGAGCGCTGGTTTTGGACGGATCCCGAGCGGCATCTGCGGGGACGGATGGATCTCCTGGCGGCGTGCCGGGAGACCACACACGCGGCCCTTGTGGAGTTGGGCATCGATCGTCTCGACCTGGCGAAGGCGCTGGCGGATCGATACCGCGAGCTCAGGGAAGAGCGGTTCTGCGTTTTTCCAGGCGCGCTCGAGACGCTCGACCACCTCCGGGCCGGGGGCGTGCGGCTCGCGATGATGACGAACGGCACCGCGGCGGACCAGCGCAGGAAGATCGACCGATTCGGCCTCGACCGGTACTTCGACCGAGTCCTCATCGAGGGCGAGTTGGGCGTGGGAAAGCCCCACTCGCGGGTCTACACGATCGCCCTCGCGGCGCTGGGTTGCCGCCCCGAGGAGGCCTGGAGCGTCGGGGATAATTTGGAATGGGATGTGGTCGGGCCCCAGCGGCTCGGCATCTACGGGATCTGGATTGACGGACGGGGGCAGGGGTTGCCGGCGGAGTCCGCCGCGCGGCCGGATCGCATCGTCCGGTCGATCACTGACCTGCGCGCGGGCGACGACACATGTTCACAGAGAGGTGGATGATGGCGACCAATGATCTGGGCTTCACGCCGGCGACGGAGCTGGCGGCATCGATTCGGGCCAAGACGCTCTCGCCCGTCGAACTTGTGGACGCCGTTCTTGCGCGGATCGACCGCCTCAACCCCGCGCTGAACGCCTTCTGCACCATCACGCACGAGGGGGCGCGCGCCGCCGCCAAGCAGGCGGAGGCCGCCGTGATGCGGGGTGGCGCATTGGGCCTCCTCCACGGCGTGCCCGTCTCCGTCAAAGACCTGGTGATGACCAAAGGCGTCCGGACGACCTGGGGATCGAAGATGTTCGAGCAGTTCGTGCCGGACGAGGACGCGCCGGTGGTCGTGCGATTGAAACAGGCCGGGGCAATCGTCCTCGGCAAGACCAACACCCCCGAGTTCGGATTCAAGGGAGTCACGGACAATCCGGTATTCGGGCCGACCCGCAATCCCTGGAGTCTCGCGCACACGCCGGGAGGATCGAGCGGCGGCGGCGCCGCCGCGGTGGCCGCAGGGCTCGGGCCGCTTGCGGTCGGGACCGACGGCGGCGGCTCAATTCGGATCCCGTGCAGCTGCTGCGGCCTCGTTGGGTTGAAGCCCACCCTCGGCCGCGTCGCGGCTGCTCCCACCTACGGGGGGCTCGAGACGCTCGCGCACACGGGCCCCATGGCCCGGACGGTACGCGACGCCGCTCTGATGATGAACGCGATCGCAGGACCGGACGCCCGCGACCTCAGTTCGCTGCCCGCCGACGGAACGGACTATGTGGCCGAACTGGCGCGCTCCGTGCAGGGACTGCGTCTGGGGTGGACGTCTGACTGGGGGTACGCACCGGTCGATCCTGAGGTCCGCCGGATTGCAGAGGCGGCAGCGATGCGCTTCGCGGAAGCCGGCTGCCGCGTGGAGGAAGCGAGGCCCGAATTCGAGAGTCCGGAGACGCCGTTTCACGTGCTGTTCTCCGGCTCGATCGCGGCGAGGCTAGGCGCGAAGCTTGCCGAATGGCGCGGCCGGATGGACCCCGGACTTGTCTGGATGATCGAGGAGGGCATGAAGTGGTCCGCGGTCGATTATGTGACCGCCGCCAACCGGCGCCGGACGCTCAGCGACGCCTTCGTCAAGTTCTTCGCGCAGCACGACCTGCTGCTCACGCCGACGCTGGCCGCGCCGCCGCTTCCGATCGGCGTCAACCATTACGAGGAGATCGGGGGGCGGAGGGTCAGCCCATCGGGGTGGTTCGCCTTCACCTATCCCATTAATATGACGGGGTTTCCCGCGGCATCGGTGCCCTGTGGGTGGACGGCCGACGGGCTTCCGGTTGGACTCCAGATCATCGGGCCGCGGTTTGCGGACGCGCTCGTGCTGCGGGCTGCGGCCGCGTTTGAGACGATCGCCCCCTGGGCGGCGAAGCGGCCCCCCATCGGGTAGAGCGCGCCGCCACAGGAAACCGATCGGGGCCCCCAGGCGTCGGCGGGTGCCGGGGAGCCCCGACGGTCGTCAGAGCACCGCACTGTATTCGCCGCGACGGGATCGACTCCTGGTGACCCCGTCATCGTCTACGGGGAACCAACAAAGGGCACTATGGTGGGTACGATGAGCATACCACCACTGCGCTGTATCCTCTCCGCCGTGGTCTTGATGGCGGCCTCTCTCGCGCCCGCGGGCGCCCAGTCGGCATTGCTTCCGGTGTCCGACCCCAAGGGGCTCTTCTCGATCAGCATCCCCTCGGACTGGCGTGTGGCAAACAGCCGGATGAGCGATGTGGTATTCAAGGGACTGCGCACCAGCGACGTGGGACGGAATGTCGTCTCCACGCTTGCCGCGCAGAGCGAAGGCGGCGACGGCGGTATGCCGGCGATCCTCGCCGTGGCGGCGGTGGACCTTCCGGAGCGGGTATCCCCTACCGCGTTCGCCGAGGTCGTGAAAGGCGAGATCCCCTCCGGGTGGGAGGTCACGCAGGATGGCCGGGCGACGATCGCCGGACGCGACGCCCACTACCTCTACTTCATCATGCACCAGACCGACTACGCGCTCTACATGGTGATGGCGTACTTCAATGTGGGGCGGACGGGCTTCCTTGTGGTCGGCGGCACGCTGAACGAGCCGGACTCGATTCGGAAACACTTTGCCACGATCTCGCACATCTTGGAGACGTTCCGCCCCAACCCGAAGCTCGGGGCGCTCTCGGTTCGATAATCCGCCGGGTTGCGCGGTCGGTCGGCGCTTTGACTACCGGGTCGCCGGCGCCGCCGAGAAGTGAGAGTGGACGGCCACCCACCGTTCGTCGCGCGGGACCAGGATCACCGTCGCCCTCCCAGGCCGTGGCACGGTCGTGCCGTCCGGCCTGACGCCGACCGAGTCCCACGGCACGACCACCCCGAGCAGTGTGCCGTTCCCCACGCAGCGGACCTCCGCCAGCCTAAATGTGAACTCCCGGATCGTGGGCCAGATGTGCTGCCACTGGTCGCGCTCTAGCGCATCCCGGCCGTCGACGATCGCGGCATACGTGCCAAAGGCCTGTACTTCAGGCGCGAACAACGATCGCGCCGACTCGTAGTCGACCGCCCGCACGCAACGCTGTAGCGCCGCCAGCCACGCTCGAGCCGCCTGGGTCAGCGGATCGTGATCCGTAAGCATACTCACCGTGGACCGCTTCGCGGACGGTGGGGAGGGTCCTCTGTGTATGATCGCAGAGGGTGAAGCCGAGAGCACGTAGAACCGACGTTGGCCATGATTCGGTTCGAAGACGTGGTGAAGGTCTATCCCGGCGGCGCGCGTGCGGTCGACGGGCTCACCTTCACCATCGGCGAGGGCGAGTGCGTGGTGTTCGTCGGGCCCTCTGGCTGCGGGAAGACGACCACGCTGAAGCTGACCAATCAACTGCTGCGTCCCACGTCCGGCCGGATCTTCGTCGCCGGGCACGACATCGCGACCCGGGATCCGATCGCCCTGCGGCGCGGCATCGGATACGTGATCCAAGAGGTCGGTCTCCTGCCGCACATGACAGTCATCGAGAACGTGGGGCTCGTCCCGCGATTGGTGGGGTGGCCGAGAGCCCGCATCCTCACGCGCGCCCGCGAGTTGCTTGACCTGGTCGGGCTTCCGCCCGGCGAGTTCGCGACGAAGCGTCCCCACCAGCTCAGCGGCGGGCAACGGCAGCGCGTCGGCGTGGCGCGGGCAATGGCCGCCGACCCGCCCGTGATCCTGATGGACGAGCCGTTCGGCGCCCTCGACCCGGTGACCCGCGCCCAGCTGCAGGACGAGTTTCTCAGGCTGCGGACCCGCGTGCGAAAGACCATTCTCTTCATCACGCATGATGTCGACGAGGCGGTCCGCCTGGGCGACCGGATCGCGGTGATGCGGTCGGGCCGGATCGTGCAGCTTGCGCCTCCGGCCGATGTCCTGCGCCGGCCGGCAGACGAGTTCGTCCGGCAGTTCGTCGGCCGGGATCGAGGGATGAAGCTTTTGAAGCTGGCCCGTGTGCGGGATCTCGTGGAGCGCCGAGTCGCCAAAGCCGCCGCACACGACGACATCGAGATCACCCGGCGGATGATGCGGGACGCCTGGTCCGACACGCTCGCCGTGGTCGGATCCGATGGGACGTTTCGCGGCGTGCTCACGTTCCAGGATCTGGAGGGGCGGGCCGGGCCTGTGGGGAGGCTCAGAGTTCGTCCCTTTCCCACCACCTCTGAAGATCAGAGCCTGCACGAAGCGATGGCGACGATGCTCGTCGAGGGCGTCGCCTGGCTGCCCGTGCTGGACGAACGGGGCGGGCTCGTGGGGGCGGTCACGATGGGTGCCTTCGCAAGGCTCACAGCGGCGCCGGCAGAGGAGCGGACCATCCCGTGGACCTGCTGATCTACATGCAGCGGCACCTGCATGAGATTCTCACGCTGACCCTTCAGCATCTCTGGCTGGCGTTTCTCGCCGTCGCGATCTCGACCGTCATTGGCGTCGCCTGCGGCATCCTGCTCAGCCGGGTCAGGCTGCTCGCGGGACCGGTGATTGGGATCGCGGGGGTCTTCTACACGATTCCCAGTCTCGCGCTCTTCGGGTTCCTCATCCCGATGATGGGCATCGGCGTTCGCCCGGCCCTGCTGGCGCTGATCCTGTACGCGCAGTTGGTGCTCATCCGCAATACCTACGTGGGGATCCTTGAGGTCGATCCCGCGTCCCTCGAGGCCGGCCGGGGGATGGGCATGCGCGGCTGGCAGCTGTTGCTCCTCATTGAGCTGCCTCTGGCTCTCCCGGTCGTGATGGCGGGTATCCGGACGACCGCGGTGATGAGCATCGGGATCGCGGCGATCGCCTCCTACATCGGGGCGGGCGGGCTCGGCACGCTGATCTTCCAGGGGATCTCCAGAGTCGACAGCGTCCTGATCCTGGCCGGCGCGATCCCCGTCTCGCTGCTGGCGATCGCCACCGATGCGGCGCTGGCGGCTGTTGAACGGGGACTGAGGCCGTGGGCCGACGTCCGGCGCGCCACATCCTAATGGACACGGTCGGGGCCATCCTGTCATTTCGATGGATGATCCTCAAGCTGGGGATCCGTCATCTCGAGATCGTCGCCGTCGCCGTCCTCCTCTCCACGATCATCGGGATCGCGCTCGGCGTCCTGGTGAGCCGCCGGCGGGATCTCGCCGCGGTCGTGGTCGGGGCCGCCAACCTCGGGCAGGCGATCCCCAGCCTCGCGGTGCTCGGTCTGGTGATTCCGTTTCTCGGCATCGGCCAGGCGCCCACCATATTCGCCCTCGTGCTCCGGGGGACGCTGCCCATCCTCAACAACACCTACGCCGGGGTCTCGAGCGTTGACCGGGCGATCGTCGAGGCCAGTCGGGGCATGGGTATGCGCGGGTGGCAGGTGCTGGTCATGATCGAGTTCCCGCTGGCGTTTCCCGTGATCATGGCCGGGATTCGGAGCGCGACGGTCGTGAGCATCAGCCTCGCCACGATTGCCGCGCTGATCGGCTCCGGGGGCCTCGGCGAACTCATCTATCAGGGGCTCGCGATGGTCGACTTGAACCGCCTGCTCGCGGGCTCGATCCCCGTCGCGCTCCTGGCGATTGCCGCCGACGCCCTCCTCGGATGGGCGCAGCGGGCGGCGACCGCGCGAGCTGCGGCGGTAGGTGATCAGTGGGGTCGGTGACGGCGGGGGCTCGAGCGCGTTCTACCAGTGCCGATGCATCGCGTATCGCAAGAGACTGGGGAAGGGGGAAGCATCATGAGCCAATGGACCGAAGCAGAGCGCATTCAGGAGGGGGCGCGCATCCGGCGCCAGGTGTTGGGCCCTGCCTATGTGGACCGGGGCAAGACGGAAGCTCAGGCCGATCCATTTTCCCAGCACTTCGTC
>DASSXJ010000013.1 GCA_035703895.1 bacterium
CGGCGCGAAGAAGTCCGCGTTGAAGGTCGCCCAGCGGTACCCCCAGGGATCGCCGAGGCATCCCGCGCTCCCGGGGGGACACTCCGACTCGCGATACAACAGATCCCCCACATGAATGACGAGGTCGGGGTGCCATGCCGCCGCGCTCGCGGCGGTCTTGGCCCAGGACCATTCCAGCGGATCGTGGCAGGCCTGCGCCCAGGCGGCCGCGCCTTCGCCTTCCACGCGGCATCCGGTGTCGCCGATCACGACGATCCGGCGAGGCGGATGTCCGGGAAGGGCCACGGCACCGGGCGGCAGGGCGGCTTCGCAGACCTGAACGGGGAAATCCGCTGAGGCGCGTGCGCGCAGTGTTGTGGGCGTCCGGCCCGTCGGGAGGCTGACAGACGGGCAGGCCCCGGCGGTGATGACCCTGGCGATGAGGCCGCCGCCGGGCCCCAGTTCGACCCAGGAGATGGGTGGCGTCTGTCCCTGCACCGCGCCACCGGTCGCGCTCGTCAGGGCGCCACCCAGCGTCATGCACAGCGCCATCCGCACGATGCGCGGGCCCGGGAACCGGTGTGGCGGATCGCTCACGGTCACTACTATAGGCCGGCGGCGCGGTCGATGTGTGATGAGAGTGTTAAGTGGAGCGAGGATTCCTAGACCTGCTTGCTGAAGGGGATAGGCACGGAGGTGCGTCCCCACGTGATCGACTGCGACCTCCACAACGACGTCCCCGGCGTGCAGGCCCTCTATCCGTACCTGCCGGCCCATTGGGTCGAGCACATCGAGAACACGCGCTTCAAAGGGCCCATCGACACGTACTACCCACCCAGCGCGCCGGTGACGGCCCGCCCAGATTGCCGTCTCCCCGATGGCCGCCCGGCCGGCACGAGCCTGGAGCGGCTTCGCGCCCAGGTGCTCGATCCGCTGGACATCGAGTACGGCATCCTGAACTGCACCTACGCGATCGACAGCCTCCACAATCCGGATCAGGCCACAGCACTCGCACAGGCGGTCAACGACTGGCAGGTGGCCGAATGGCTGGAGGTGGAGCCGCGGCTGCGCGCCTCGCTGGTCGTCCCGGTGCAGATCCCCGCGTTGGCGGCGCAGGAGATCGACCGGCTGGGTGACCACCCGGGGTTCGTCCAGGTGCTCCTGCCGGCGCGCGCGGAGCACCCCTACGGGAGCCGGCTCTACCACCCGCTCTGGGAAGCGATTGCGCGGCACGATCTCGTCGCAGGCATTCACTTCGGCGGCGCGCCCGGGAACCCGCCGACGCCGACCGGGTGGCCCTCGTACTACTTTGAAGAATACGCCGGGATGGCGCAGGTCTTCGCGTCTCAGGTCGCGAGCCTCGTCGTCGAGGGCGTCTTCGAGCTCTATCCGACGCTCCGGGTGGCGCTGATCGAGTCGGGGTTCACCTGGCTCCCGACGCACATGTGGCGCTGCGACAAGGAGTGGCACAACCTGCGCCGGCTCGTGCCCTGGGTCAAGCGACCGCCCTCGGAGTACATGCGCGCGCACATGCGGGTGACGATCCAGCCGCTTGACGCCCCTCCCGACGTGCGGCAGCTCCTGGAGGTGGTCGAGCAGCTCGGGTCCGACGAGATGCTGCTGTACGCGAGCGACTACCCGCATCAACACGGCGTCGATCCGCGGGAGGGCCTCTTGCGCCATCTGCCGGAGACGCTTGCACGGAAGATCGAGAGCGAGAACGCGCGCGCCTTTTACAACTGGGAAAAATCGACGCGGGGCGGCGAGATCCGCGCGGGCACGCGCAGGGGAGGCACGTGATGGCGATTCCACAGGTGGATGTGACACGCACGACGCCGACCCGGCGTGGGATCATCGATTGCGACGTGCACAACGAGCTCGATTCGGACAGGGATCTCTACCCGTATCTCTCGCGGCGGTGGCGCGACCACATCGACGCCTATGGCAT
The DNA here is from genome assembly GCA_035703895.1 of bacterium. Taxonomy (NCBI): domain Bacteria; species bacterium. Next base: position 1,928 of record DASSXJ010000013.1, read on the forward strand.
TCGGTACTACACTGGGAGCTTCTATCCGCGATTCATGGATCACCGCGCAGATGCCTGGCCCCCGTCGGGCCGGCGGGCGGGATCCGAGGCCGCCTACGCGCGGGACCATTTTCTCAACCGGTACGAGATCGCCTACGCGATCCTGAATCCACTGACCCCGGTGGGCCGCCACCCAAACTTGGACCTGGACGCCGCGCTGGCGACCGCCGTCAACGACTGGCAGGTTGCCGAATGGCTGGACGTGGAGCCGCGCCTCCGGGCATCGATGGTCATTCCCTATGAGGATCCACCGCGCGCGGTCGACGAGATCAAGCGCTGCGGGGCGGACAAGCGGTTCGTACAGGTCTTGTTCCTTGGGCGGCCTCACGAGCCTATGGGCCGCCGCAAGTACTGGCCGATCTACGAGGCCTGCAGCACCTACGGCCTGCACGTCGCGTCGCATGCCTTTTTCTCCGCCGGCAACCCGATCACGGGCGCCGGCCATGCGTCGTACTACATCGAGGACCACATCGGTCCGCCTCAGGCGATGCAGGCGAACATCACCAGCATGGTCGCCGAGGGGGTCTTCGAGCATTTTCCGACGCTCAACATCGTCTCGGTCGAGAACGGATTCGGCTGGGTCCCCGCGTTGATGTGGCGGCTCGACGCCTCCTGGAGACTGCTGCGCGGCGAGGTGCCGCACCTGAAACGGCCGCCTTCCGAGTACATCCGCGAGCACCTCTACTTGAGCACGCAGCCGATGGAGGAGCCGCCCCGATCGAAGCCGCGCCACTTCGAGCAACTCCTCGAGCACTACGGGTACACCGATCGCCTGATGTTCGCGAGCGACTATCCGCACTGGGATGGTGACTCGCCCGAGCACGCGGTGCCGGCCTATCTCCCGGACGAGGTGAAGCGGCGGATCTTCTCTGAGAACGCGCGGGCCCTCTATCGGCTCACGTGAAATATATCGTCGCCGCAGTCGACGAAATCCCGCCCGGCGGCCGGAAGATCGTCGAGGTCGCCGGGCACGCCGTTGGCATCTTCAATATCGATGGAGAGTTCTTCGCCCTCCGGAACCGGTGTCCGCACCAGAGCGGCCCGCTGTGTGAGGGGAAGCTCTGGGGCATCCTGGAAGCCCGCCTCCCCGGCGAATTCGAGTACGTCCCGAGGCGTGAGATCCTGGCCTGCCCCTGGCACGGTTGGGAGTTTCATATTCGGACCGGTCAGTCCTGGTGCGAGCCGGCGCGCCTGCGCGCCCGGCGCTACGAGCTGCGCATCGAGGAAGGAAGCGCGCTCCGGGCCGAACCGGACGCGCCGGGGCCCGGTCTGGTGAAGGGGCCCTACGTCGCAGAGACGTATCCCGTCTCAACCCAGGGGCGATATGTTGTGGTTGAGGTCGCCGGTGAGCCCATGCCGGCGCCGTCGCCGGGCTGACTCCGGCGGCGCAAGGCACGTCTCGTTACGGGGCCGTGGGGATACTCTGGGCGCCGTCGACGGGGATGTTCGCGCCATTGATCCAGCGCGCGCGAGCGGAAAGCAGGTAGGTCACGGCGTCGGCCACCTCGTCCGCATGCCCGAGGCGCCCCCACGGGAACCCCTGGCGCACGAAGGTCTCGAAGCGATCGGGATGCTGCTCCCGGAACCGGTCCCACCCGCCGTCAGGGAACAAGATCGAGCCGGGGCTCACCGTATTGATCCGAATCCGCTTGGGCGCCAGCTCCTTCGCCAGCGCGCCCGCGAGAAAGATCTCGGCCGCTTTCGCCGCTCCGTATTGAGGCCTCGGCCCGGGCTTCCAGCCGGAGATGGACGCCACGATGACGATGCTGCATCCTTCTGGTTGCGTCATGTGCGGGACGGCGGCCCGGATCGCTCGAACGGCGTGCAGGGTATTCACGTCAAAGGTGCGCGCCCAATCCTCGGGCGTCGCCTCAAAGAACCCCGGGCCGACGGTCCCTCCGACGTTGGCCACCAGATGGTGAATCTCGCCGAAGATCGACGCGGTCTCGTCGATGAAGCGCTCCACCGCTCCTGGGGCCGTCACGTCGGCGACCACTCCGTGGACCCTGACCCCGCGAGCGCGGAGTTCGTCCACCGTGCGATCGAGCCCGGCCTTGTCCCGCGCGCAGAGGCTCACGTGGCATCGCTCTGCCACCAGGCAGTCACAGACGGCCCTGCCGATCCCTCGGGTGCCGCCCGTGACGGCGGCGACGTTGCCCGCCAATCCCAGATCCAGGGGGGAGTCCTCCTCGCGACTGGTTACTTCTGAATGTACGTGTCGCTGAGCGCGGGATACGTCGAGTAATTGTACTTGATGTTCTTGACCGAGTCCCGGATCGCCCACACGGAGAGCTTGTCCATGAGGGGGATCGCGACAGCCTGGTCGAGCAGCAGATGCTGCACCTTCGTGTAGACCGCCTGGCGCTTTACGGGATCGAGCTGCGCGCGGCCTTCCTGGAGCAGCGCGTCCACGTCGTGGTTGGAGTAGCAGGACCAATTGAAGTTGCTGCCGATCGTTGCCGAATCGAACAACGCGTAGAGGGCGTCCGGGTCGTTGGTGCGCAGGAAGATCGACCCCATGTTTGTGGCGCATCGATAGTTGTCTTCGTTCCAGGGCGCCGCGGGCTGGCTCTTGATCCTGGCGTCGATCCCCAGCTGCAGGAACTGCCCTTGGACGAGCTCCACCTCTGGGAAGTTGCCGCCCCCGTAGTTCAACGAGTTGATGACCACGGACAGGGGCTTGCCGTCTTTCATGCGGATATTGTTGGGGCCCATCTTCCATCCATCCTCATCCAGTAATTGCGCGGCCTTCGCGGCGTTGTACGGGTAGTAGGTGCACGCCGCGGGATCTTTCAGCAAGTACTGGCTGAGGAGACCGCACCCGACCAGGTCGAGGTCTTTGTATACCGACGTCACGATGGCGTTGCGGTAGACGGCATAGCTGAGGGCCCGGCGCACCTGCAGGTCATTGGTGGGGGGGAGCTTGACGTTCACCCACCAGAAGTACGAGGAGCCCGGGAACGGCCGGCTCTCGATCCGCAGCGCCTTGTTCGATTTCAACTGCGCCAGCGCCACGCCGGGCGACGAGTACAGGTAGATCATCTGCGTTTCCCCTGTTTCCACGGTGACGTTGCGGCTGTTGCTCTCGGGAATGATCCTCCAGACGATCCGGTCCAGGTACGGCGGGCCCTGATGGTCGCTCCACGGCGCGCGGCGGGCGTACGCGGGATTGCGGGTCAGGGTGATGTGATCCTGCAAGACCCACTCCGAGACGGTAAACGGCCCGCTCCCGATGGGCCGTTTGCCCACGTCGGTCCCCTGCGTCGGCGTGGTCTTTGGCGAGAGCATCGCCAGGACCCCCACGGCGATGTTGGCGAGGAAGGGCGCGTAGGGTTCCTTGAAGGTCACGCGCACCGTGGAATCGTCCACCACCGTCGTCCCTGTGTAGCCAACCAACGCGTTCGCCGAGCCCCCCGCCTTGAAGGTGGGATTGACGATCCTGTCGAGGTTCCACTTGACGGCCTCCGCATTGAAGGGGGCCCCGTCGCTGAACGACACGTCCTTCCTGAGCGAGAAGGTGAAGGTCTTCCCATCCGGGGACATCGTCACGCCGGTCGCCAGCCATGGAACGAACTTGCCATCCGCCTGTTGAAACAGGAGGCTCTCAGTCACGTTCAGGCTGGCGACGAGGTAACTGATCGCGGCGGTCGAGGCGTGGGGGTCGAGGGTCAGCGGCTGCGAGTCGATGCCGGCGATGAGCGTGCCGCCCGCGATGGGGGCGGCCCCCGCCCTGACCCCGGCGAAGGCCAACACGGCCACGACCAACGCGGCTCCCCATCTGACCGACCGCACCTGTGCGTGGATCCATGCCGCCATCGACATTCCCTCCTCGTGCTGCACGCTGCTTCGCGGAGCGACCTTCTCCGGCAGTTCCCTGTAACCCTCCGGGCGTCGCCGCGGGCTCTTGGCGATCGAGAGGGGTTAAGAATACACGCGCAGTAAGATCCACCGTAAGCGGCTGTGGTGCGCGCCGCGCGTCATTACGCGTGTCATGAGAAACGCACCGGGAGGCTACGCCATGACCGGGCCGGCGTCAGAAGGTGCTGCGCTTCGCGGGCCGCGGTCGTGGGCCCGAGCGTTCGTGGGCTTCTACCCGCCTCAGGACCGGGTGGCTTCGCAACTCGACCCGGTCGCGAAGTTCCTCTTCTCCGCCCGCAGCGTCATCCTTGTCATCTCCGCCCAGGCCGCGATCATCGCCGGGCTGGTCGCCGCGACGGACGGCCGGTTCGATCCGGCCTCCTTTATCCTCGTGCTCATCGGATTCGTGGCGGCGCATGCCATCAGCAACCTGAGCAACGATTATTTCGGCCACAGGCGGGGCCACGACACGCCCGATTCACCTCGGATGCGCTATACGATCCACCCCATCGCCAGCGGGATTCTCGATGCGAAGAGCCTGCTCGTGGGCTTGGGGCTGCTCGCCATCGTCGGGATCATGATCGTCCTGTACTTCTGGGCCGTGCGGGGGCCCGTGGCCCTCGCCTTCTCCCTAGCCGGCCTCGCGCTCCTATACCTGTACGACGCCGCCCCGACGCCGTTGAAGAGCGTCGGGCTCGGAGAGGTCGCCGCCTTCCTGGTCTGGGGTCCCCTCATGGTGGGCGGCGGGTATTTCGTCATCACAGGCCGGCTGTCCCTGACCGCGTTCTTCGTGTCGGTGCCGTACGGGCTCGGGGTGATGTCCATCCTCATCGGCAAACACATCGACCAAGCGGAGTTCGATCGAAGCCACGGTCAGCGCACGCTCCCGGTGGCCCTTGGGGAACAGCGTGCGCGGTGGCTCAACCGCGCCGTGATCGTGGCGATGTACGTGATCGTGGCGGTCCTCATCGCGACGGGCCGCCTCACTCCGTTCGCCGCGGCCGTCGCCGTTGCGCTGCCGAGCGCCGGGCGCGCCCTCTCGGTGACGGCGCGCCCCAAGCCGTCTGCCCCCCCGGTGGGGTACATCGGATGGCCCCTCTGGTACCATCGGGTGGCCCTCGTCCACAACCGCCGGTTCGGCTGGGCCTATATCGCCGGGTTGGCCGTCGGCGCACTGGTCCGGGGGGGCTGATGCGGTATCGCTGGCCCGACGGGCATTGCTGCGCGGTGGCCTTGTCCTTCGACGTGGATGCCGAATCGGCCCATGTGTTCCGGAGCCCGGAAAAAGCCGCCCATCAATTGGGCGACATGGAGGAGCGCCGGTTTGGCGTCCGGACAGGCCTTCCACGAATCCTCCGTCTCCTCGAGAGGTACGACCTGCGCGGCTCCTTCTACGTCCCCGGGTACACCATCGTGCATCACACCCCGGCGATCCGATCCATCCGCGACGCGGGCCACGAACTGGGGGCGCACGGCAACGTGCATGAGACGTTGGATACCCTCACCCCGGAACGCGAAGCCCGAGTGATGGAGGAGCAGCTCGATATCTGGCAGGCGCATCTGGACCTGCGCCCCGCGGGCTATCGCTCGCCGTCTTGGGAATTGAATATCGGGACGCCGGCCCTGCTCAAACATCACGGATTCGTCTACGACAGCTCCCTGATGGGAGACGACATTCCCTACGACCTGCCCACCCCGGGCGGCCCGCTGGTGGAAGTCCCTGTGCAGTGGCTGCTGGACGATGCACCATTCTATCGATTTGCGCGTGGGGCGGGCGGTGTGATCGCCGATCCCGACCGCGTGATCCGTTTGTGGACGCAGGAGTTCGACGGCATGTACGGGGAGAACGGATGCTTTGTGCTCACGATGCACCCGTGGATCTCCGGGCGGGCCGGCAGGCTGCTGGGGTTGGAACAGCTGGTCCGGCACCTGCGGGGCATTCCCCGGGTCTGGTTTGCCACGGTCGGTGAGATAGCCGCGTGGGCAGCTTCGCAGCGCGGGGAAGGAGGGCCGGATGACGTCGGTGGCTGAGACGCTCTGCCGGTGTTCGTCCAGCAGTATCTTCGACGCGCTGGACGAGCTGGGCATCGACGACGGCGGGGCCCTCGACGGATTTCGGATCTGCGGCAGGCGCCGGCGGGCTGCCGGTCCCGTTGAGACCATCGTGGCGGAAGTCACGCTTGACCGATCCTACCCGGTGGAAGCGTTTTCCATCGGGGAGCAGATCCGGTTGTCACCGCCCGGCACGGTGCTCGTCATCGACGTGTTGGGCGAACCCATATCGAGCTGGGGGGCCCTGGCCACCCGCGCGGCCATCTTGCGGGGGATACCCGCGTGTGTGATTCGAGGCGGCGCGCGCGACGTCGATGAGATCGGGGCGATGGACTTCCTCCTGGCTGCAACGCACATCACCCCGAGAACGGGAAAGGGCCGCATCCGGTTCGTGACACGCGGGGCCCCGCTGCACTGGGACCGTGCATGGATCCGACCCGGCGATTGGCTGGCGATGGACCAGACCGGCGCGGTGGCGATCCCCGCCCGCCGCGTCGACGATGTGGCGCGCCGGGCGCTGGAGGTAGAGGCGGCCGATGCGCGCTTTACGCAACTGCTGGAGCAGGGCGTCGACTTCGACACCGCGGCGCGCCGCGTGCGGCACTTCTAAGCGTGCGTGTCTGCCCTCCTAGGCTCGATGTAGAAGCGCGGCCTTGACGCGCGCGGGCGTGAAAGGCACGGTGCGGATACGCACGCCGGTCGCGTCGAAGATCGCATTCGCGATCGCCGGGGCCGTCGCTACCGCAGCCGGTTCCCCCGCCCCGGACGGCGGCAGGTCCGGACGGTTGATCAGGACGATCTCGATCTTGTCGGGCACCTCGGGCGTCCGGAGAATGGGGTAGCTGGCCCAGTCCACGCTGCTCACGCCCTCGCGGTTGAACTGCACTTCTTCTTTCAATGCCCAGCTCGTCGATTGCACCAGGTTGGCCTCGATGGTGCCCCGCAGGCCGTCCGGGTTGATGATCAGGCCGCAATCGTGGGCGATCACCAAGCGGGTCACGTGGACCTGCCCGGTGGCCTGATTCACTTCCACCTCCGCGATCGTGGCGAGGCGGGTGTTGCCGCGGGGAGTGTAGGCGATCCCGCGGCCGATGGTCAGGCCGGTCCGCGAGATGTTGGCGCGAGGCGACGGCCGCGAGATCCAGCCGGCCTGCTGAGCGGCCGCGCGGACGACCGCGATGGCCCGGGGCTCTTGGAGATAGCGCAGCCGGAACTCCACCGGATCGACGTGCACCGCTGACGCGATTTCGTCCACGAAAGACTCCCCGCCGAACGTCGTCCCCGGCTGTCCGGGGGCCCGCAGGTTCGACGTGCGCAGCGGCGACGCCTCCTGCGGCCAGGGCACGACCTCGCCGAGCTTGCGCTTGTTGGCAAAGGTGTACGACTCCTGCAGGGTGGCGGGCCGGTCGATATTGTCCGTGCGCAGCCCCATCAGCTGACCCGCCAGGAAGTTCCCCGCGTGGCTGGGCTGGGGGGACACCCCCGACATGCTGATGTTGCGCGCGACGAAGTCCCAGGCCACAACGCCTCCGCGGTCATCCAGGCCGGCCCGGACGGCCACGACGAGCGGCGGTCCTTTAGGATCCCACCTGGTTTCGTCTGCCCGCATCCACTGCACCCGCACGGGGCGGCCGACGGCCTGCGAGAGGACGGCTGCATCCCCCGCGGCGTCGTCGTGCCCGCTGCGACCGTACGAACCGGCGCCCTGGACCCAAATGACGCGCACCTTGCCGGCCGGCAGGCCGAGCAGCTCCGCGATACCATCCCGCAACTGGTGGGGGTGCTGGGTGTGCGACCAGATCGTCGCGCCCCCATCCCTGACGTCGGCCACCGCGCAGGAGGGACCCATCATGGCGTGCGATTGGAACGGCCACTCGTACCGGGCTTCGACCGTCCGCGCCGCCGATGTCAGCGCCGCGTCCACATCCCCCACCCGGCCGAGCACCTGCCGGTCGCGCACGGGCATGGCCCACATGGCCGCGTAGAAGCCGGCCATCTCGGGCCAGGTGGCGCCGGACCCCGACCATGTGACCTTGAGCGTGCGCGCCGCTTGGATCGCGCCCCACTCCGTCGCGGCCACGACGCCGAGAAAGTTCCCCTTCCTCACCACCTTCACGCCCGGAAGACCCGGTGGCGCGTCGACGCTGAGCAGCTTCGCGCCCGGCGGCGTCGGGCGGATGACGCGGCCGTGCAGCATGCCGGGCACCCGCACGTCGACGATATAAGAAAACCTGCCCGCCGCCTTGGCGGGAATGTCGATCCGCGGAATGGGCTTGCCGACGATCGTGTACTGATCCGGAGACTTTGGTCGAGCGCTCCCCGTGACCGTTGACGACTCGCCTTGGTTGCTCGTCTTCAGGGTCACGTCGAAGTGGCGTCCGCCGATCAGCTCTCCATACGACACACTGTGGGTTGGGTCGTCCTTCCGCCGCACGATGCCGTCCCGGACGGTGAGTTGGTCGACCGGCGCCCCAAGGCGGGCCGACGCCAGGTCCAGCAGCACCCGGCGGGCTTCCGCCGCCGCCTGCCGGAGCGGGTTGGCGCCGACGGAGATCGAGGTGCTGCCGCCCACGCCTCGCTGATCCGGGGTCCGCGCCGTATCCCCCATGATGAACGAGACCGACCCAAGCGGCACATCGAGCTCCTCGGCCACGATCTGCGCGAAGGCCGTGGAGACCCCCATCCCAAGCTCGAGCTTGCCCGTCGTCACCGTGACGCTGCCGTCCCGGGCGATCGTCAACCACGAGTCGAGCCGCGCCGGATCAGGTGTGACCTCAGGCCCGGGCACCGCGCCGGCGGCATCCGGTGGATCGCCGGGGAGCGCCGACCGCATCGCGAAGCCGACGACCACCGCTCCGGAGGTCACCAGGAGTTGACGCCGGGAGAGCGCGCGTGTACTCGTCATGGGCATCTCCTCCTCACCCTCGCCGCGAGGCGGCGCGCGCGACGGCCCGAAGGATGCGCATGTGCGCTCCGCAGCGGCAGATTAGGCCCGAGAGCGCGGTCCGGATCTCCGCGTCCTTGGGATTGGGGGTCTTGTCGAGGTACGCCGCCGCCGTCATGATCCATCCATTGATGCAGTACCCACACTGCATCGCCTGTTCTTCAATGAAGGCCTGCTGCACGGGGTGCAGCCGGTCCGGGGATCCCAAGCCTTCCAAGGTCGTGACCGGCTGGGCCCCGACCGCCGAGACCGGGAGCGTGCACGAGCGGACCGCGTTGCCCCCGAGATGCACCGTGCACGCCCCGCACTGGCCGAGCCCGCAGCCGAACCGCGGCCCCTGCAGCTGCAGCTCGTCTCGCAGCACGTACAGGAGCGGCGTATCGGGCGACGATCGAATCGTGTGCGCGGTGCCGTTGACGGTGAGCCGGATCGGGGGGGCCGGCTGCGCCAGTGCGACGGTCTGACCGGATGCGCGACCGAGGGGGGTGTTGTTCACCGTGCTCACCTCCGACCACAAGATTAGCCGAATACTCGCAGAAGGCGATCGAGACGCGAACGGAGCCTATCCCGATTATACCAAGGTTCTGCAGGGGAGGTCTTCGGGCTCGGCGAAGCGCGCGGTGCACCGATGTCGCGGGACCCAGGATGCCTGTGAGCACACACCGATCCGCCGCCACGCATTCGGATTCCCCGTTGTTGACCCCCGAGGAGCTCGGACTGTCGGCCCGCAATCACGGCACCCCCCTCGAAGCGCTCCGCTATTCCGTCACGCCCATCGGCATGCACTACACGCTCTGCCACTACGACATTCCCGAAGTCGAGGCGCACCGCTGGAGCCTGGAGATCGAGGGGCGAGTGAGAAACCGGCTCGCCCTATCGCTGGACGCCTTGCTGGCCCGCCCGGCCGTGACCCGGCGCGTGACACTCGAGTGCGCGGGCAATGGCCGCGCGTTGCTCTCGCCCCGTCCTATCAGTCAGCCCTGGGTCCTCGAGGGGGTGGGGACGGCGGTCTGGACCGGCGTCCCTCTGTGGATGCTGCTCGAGGAGGCGGGGGTCCTCGACGGCGCTGTCGAGGTGGTCTGCACCGGTCTCGACATGGGCGTGCGCGACGGACACGAGCGTGCCTACGCGATGAGCCTGCCGCTGGGGGAGGCCCTGCGCGAAGACGTCATCCTGGCCCACACGATGAACGGGCAGCCGCTGCCGCCGCAGCACGGGTTCCCGCTTCGCCTCGTTGCCCCCGGATGGTACGGGATGGTGTCCGTGAAGTGGTTGTGCCGGATCGCGGTCGCCTCTGAGCCCTTCAGGGGGGGCGAGCAGGACGTGTACCGGATCCAGCAGTCCGAAGACGACGAGGGCGTTCCGGTGACGCGCATGCTGGTGCGGTCGCTGATGGTGCCGCCGGGGATCCCCGACTTCCTGACCCGCAGGCGGTTTCTCGCGCCGGGCCGCCACCTCGTGACGGGACGCGCCTGGTCCGGCCACGGCGCGATCCGGTCGGTCGAGGTCAGCGCGGACGGCGGGAAGACCTGGCATCCCGCCGAGCTCGGCCCGGCCGAGTCTCCGCAGGCGTGGCACCCTTGGAGTTATGAGTGGCTCGCCGGGCCCGGAGAGCACGAGCTCTGCTGCCGGGCCGGCGACGAGGCCGGCCACATGCAGCCGATCACACAGAATTGGAACGTACGAGGCATGGCCAATAACGCGGTGCAGCGGGTGTGGGTCAGCGTGGTCGCCTAGTGCAGGGGCCGCTGCCGATAGGGGACGTGTGGGTCGAGGACGGGCACTGCGATGGGAGGTGCGGCGCTTCTGAACCCGAGAGCGACCGCGGACCCCAGGATGATCATGAACAGTCCGGCGGCCACGAGGGCCCGCTCTAGGGAGACCCACTTGAGGGCCACGCCGATGGTCGTGGGCAGCACGAGGAGCGCAACGTTCCCGAACAGCCCGACAGAGGCCATGGCGGTGCCCCGGGCATTCCAGGCGCTGTGCCGCTGTACCAGCAGCTGGGAGATCAGGTTGCATCCGCCCGCGCAGAAGCCGGCGGCGAGAAACATCGCGGCAAGCGGGGGCCAGCTTCGAAGCGTGGGGACGATGGCAAACCCGAGGCCGGTGCCGGCGATGCCAAGCGCGGCGAGGCGCTCCAGGTGTGCGGAGGCGCCGACCACGGCGCGCGACACGAAGCTCGCGCCCAGCATCCCCGCGGCGAGGATCATGACAAGGAGGCCGATACCCTGCTCGCCATATCGCAGCCGCGATAGATAGACGGGGAAGAAGGAGGCGGCCAACGCCATCGTCCCCCCCGTCACAAACGAACAGGCCGCCGCCAACCAGAGGGGCCCCAAGTTGAAATTAAGGGATGCCGCCCACGCGGCGGGCCGGCCGCCCGAGCCCGGGTCAGGCGGCGTGGTCAGCGACGTTAATGAGGAGGTGAGCGTCAGGTAGAGGAGCGCGAACCCGATGACGACGAGAAAGGCTCCCCGATAGCCGAGGGCGGCCGCGAATACCCCAGCGCCGCTCATCCCCAAAAGCATCCCCAAATTTGACGCGCCATTGAACAGACTCAAGTGCTGTCCGCGCATCAGGGGCAGCTTGCTTACGTAGGTCTGCCCCACGGTCCAGAAGACCGCGCGGCCCACGCCCTGGAGGAGTTGAGCGCCCACCAATGCCGCAAGCCCAAACGAGGTCGAGAGCAGCAGGCCGATGGCCGCGGCGAGATAGAAGAGCCCGCCGATTCGCAGGATCCTCGTTTCGCCGTGGTAATCGGAAAGCCGGCCAAACGTGAGGCGCAGCGTGACATTGGCGATGGAGGGGAGGGCGGCCAAGATGCCGATGACCAGGCCCGGATATCCGAGGTGCAGGGCGTACAGAGGCACGAGCAGTTGGACGGTGGCATTGTTGAAGGCGAAGACAAGGGCGATCCAATGGATCATCAATCCCGCTGTGGCGAGGGGTCGCGGTTTAGGCGGCGCTCTCCTCAGCCCGACGGATGGGATCGCCGACCGCGATCGCTCCACCCTCGAGGATCTCGGTACGCAGCCCGGCCCGGTGCGCGTACGCGGTGATCACGCCGGCCTGCGTCTTGGATTCAAGGTAGGAACACGGCTCGCACAGCCGGATGCCGACACACAGGGTGGTCCCGACCCAAAACCGCTTCCCGACCAGGTCGTTCAGCGGGACGCCGGTCGTGAGGACGTTGCGCCGCGACTCCGCGGGGGCGAGGCGGATCCCGGTCTCGCGGGCCACCGCATCGAGGTCTTCCTGGGCGATGAGGGTGAGGTGCCGGCCGCCGCCCGGGTGCTGCGAATACGTGCCCGTCCCGGCGGCATAACGGTCGCCCTCGATCCCCTTCCCGGCCGTCGTCCGCACCTTCTCCA
>DASSXJ010000014.1 GCA_035703895.1 bacterium
CGCCGCGACATGCCGATCTTCATCCATCCCGCTCGAGGCGCCGACGTGCCCGATTACGTCGAGGAGACCAGGTCGCGGTACGACCTCTGGCAGATCTTTGGGTGGCCGTACGAGACCACCATCGCCATGGCGCGGCTGGTCTTCACCGGGTTGTTCGACCGCTACCCCGACGCCGCGATCATCACCCACCACATGGGCGCGATGGCGCCCTATTTCTCAGGCCGCCTGAGCGGGGGGTATGACCAGTTCGGCACGCGAAGCCCGGAGCAGCAGGTGGAGCAGCTCCCCGTCCAACTCGCCCATCCCCCGCAGTGGTACTTCACCCGATTCTACGCCGACACCGCCCTCAACGGCGCGCCCCACGCCGTCCGGTGCGGGCTCGAGTACTTTCCGCCCGAGCGCGTGCTGTTCGGGACCGACACACCGTTCGATGTCGAAGGGGGCGCCGGGTATATCCGCGAGGTGATCGCGGCGCTGGATCAGATCGGCCTCCCGCCGGAGCGCCGGCAGATGATCGACGAGGGAAACTTCCGCCGGCTGCTGGCCCGGCTCCGAGCAGGGAACGTCTCCTGATGACGCGGTCTCTCCTGCTCGCGGTGTCCCTGGCCCTCACCGCGCTCGCGCTTCCCCCGGTCGCGCGATCTGCCGCGCCGATCCGTATGGGCCACCTTGCGGTCTCGAGCGACGCCGGGATCTTTATCGCCCTGGACAAAGGATACTTTCGGGAGCAGGGCCTGGAGCTGTCGCTTGAACGCTTCGGGGTGGGGGCCGATCAGATGGCGCTCCTGGGCTCGGGGCGGCTGGACATCGCCAGCGGGGCGCCGAGCCCGACCTTGTTCAATGCGGTCGCCCGCGGGCTGCCGATCATGGTGGTCGCCGATAAAGGCTCGCTGCGCAAAGGATACGGGTTCAACGTCCTCGTGGTGCGCAAAGCCCTGATGGACGCCGGGCAGTTCAAGGGCCTGAGCGACCTCCGGGGCCGCGTCCTCGCTTCACCCAGCCCCGCGTCTATCGTGAATTTTCAGGATTACTTGGTACTCAAGCGGGGCGGGCTCGCCCCGAAGGACGTGACGATCGAGTACATCGACTTCGCCGACCAGCCGGCGGCGATGGCGAACGGCAAGATTGACGCCGCGGTCATGATCGAGCCGTTCGCGACCGCGACGGAGACCCGCGGCATTGGCAAGATCGTGATGCCCCTCGATGAGCTGTTGCCGGGGTTCCAGTCCGCCGCCATCTTCTACAACACGGAGTGGGCGCGGCAACACGCGGAGGAGGCGCGCCGTTGGATGGTGGCCTACGTCCGGGGGCTCCGGTACTACAATCAGGCGCTCAAGAATCCCTCAGTCCGTGACGACGTGATCACGATCATGACCGTGCACACGCCCATCAAGGAGCGCGCGGTGTGGGACAGGATGATCTGGCCGGGACTCCACCCGGACGGCGTCGTCACAACACGGACCCTACTCGATTTTGAACGCTGGCTCTATAACACTCGACAAGTCAACGAATTCCTTCCACCCACGCGCTTCGTGGATGAGTCGTTCACGGCGTATGCCGTCAAAGTCCTTGGCCCGGCGCGTCCGTAAGCCGGAGGATCACCGTTCCGGTCATATGACGTTCAGCTCGACGAGCGGCCGCCCGGTGAGGATGCGGTCAAACGAGAGCGGGCTGAGGTCCAACGTTCTGAACCCGCCGTCCACGATCAGTTCCGCGATGCCGCGCCCTACCCCCGGCGCATGTTGCAGCCCGTGGCCGCTGAAGCCGTTCGCGAAGAAGACGTTGCTCATCGACGGGTGCGGCCCGACGATCCCGTTGTGGTCGAGAGTGTTCAACTCGTAGTAGCCGGACCAGCCCCCGGTCACTTTGACCGCCTCGAACGCGGGAACGCGCCGCGCCAGCGCCGGCCAGATCACCTCGTCAAACTGGTGATAGTCCACCTCGAGCGGCAGATCGTCGGGGTCGTCCTCCCCTTCCTTGGGGGACGTACCTCCGATAAACTGCCCGCCCTCGGGGCGAAAGTAGACCCCGGACGTATCGATGACAAGCGGGCAGCCGGCCAACGCTTCCCGGCACGCGAACACGAAAATCGTGCGCCGGCGGGCCCGGACGGGCAGATCCACCTCGAGCATCGCTGCGACAGACGCCGCCCATGGTCCGGCGGCGTTGACCGCGACATCGCATGGCATACTTGAGCCGTCGCCCAGGACGACCGCGTCGACCTTGTCTCCCGATCGTCGAAAGCCGGTGACTTCCCCCGTCACGTATTTGACACCCAACGAAAGCGCTTTCCGGCGAAAGGCGTGCAGCAACAAGTATCCATCGAACCACCCTTCGGCGGAAAGCCCGAGAGACCCGGCGGCGATCCCCTCCGTCGACAGCCAGGGGAACCGCGCCGACAGTTCACCGGGTCGGAGAAGCGCCACGTCGACGCCGAGATTCCGCTGGATGCGATGCACCGCCTCGAGCGTCGACAGCCCCGCGCCGCCCACCAAGAACAGATACCCGGGCTCGCGCAGGCCGATCTCGGGGCGTTCTCCACCGACTGCCAGATGGGTGCCGATGTTCCGCATGAAGGAGATGCCAAAACGGGACAGCTCAATGTTGACCGGGGTCGAAAACTGTTGACGGATCGCGCTCCCCGAAAGGGCCGATGAGGCAAATTTGTACGTCGGGTCGCGCTCGATGACCGTGACCTCACCCCCGAATCGCGGATGGGCTGCGAGAAAAAACGCGACCGCGCTGCCGATCGCGCCTCCCCCCACGATCACCACGCTGCGCCCCATGCCGGCGGTCCTCACTCCTGAATCAAACGCCCGGGATGGCGAGGGGACCGCCGGGCAAGATGACGGAGCGGGGCGCCCTGCAATCGGGTCAGAATCCACTCTCTGCGCAAGCCCGCGCCCAGCCGGTGATAGAAGCGGATCGCCGGCGTATTGACCCTGAGCACGGCCCATTCCATTCGTCCGCACCCCTTCCTCACGGCGATGCGCGCAACCGCGGCGAACAACGCCTTGCCGGCGCCCCGCCGCCGATGTTCGGGCTCGACGTAGAGATCCTCCAGGTACAGCGTGGGGCGGGCGAGGAACGTGGAGTAGGTGAAGAAATACAACGCGAATCCCACGGGGACCCGGCGCCGCCAGCAGATCAGCGTCTGAAAGTGGGGGCGCCGTCCGAAGCCGTCCCGCCGGAGCCGCGGGAGCGTCGCGTGGAAGTCGTGGCTCAATCCTTCGTACTCCGCCAATCCCCGCATGAGATCCAGGATGATCGGCGCGTCGCGGATGGTGGCCCGTCGAATTCGGAACGGCGCATCCGCTGATTCGGTCATGGTCCAAGTGTACCATTGAGATGAAAGGGATGAGGACGCCCGCTGCCGATACAAAGAATACGGGCGCGTGCGACGAGGGTCGCGCGAGCGCGTTCCCGGGATCGGAGGCGACGACCGGCGCATGTTGACGCATGACGTGACGTACGAGCGCAACACTATGATGCGGCTCAACGACGGCACCCGGCTGGCCACGGACATCTACCTCCCCCGGGGAATCCCCGGCCCCTGGCCCGCCATCCTGGAGCGCACGCCCTATGACAAGCTCGGCGCGAACCTGGTCCTCTCCGCGAAATACTTCGCCAGCCACGGGTACGCTGTCGTGCTGCAGGACGTGCGTGGACGCTATGCGTCCGAGGGCGAGTGGTACCCGTTTGGCAATGAGGGGCCGGATGGGGTGGAGGCGCTGGGGTGGGTGCGCGCCCAACCGTGGTGTGATGGGCGGGTGGCCACCATGGGGCTCTCTTATTCCTCATGCACGCAGACCAGCATCGCCGCGATGAATCCGCCGGGCTTGGCCGCTCAGTTTGTCAGCATGGGCTTCCATAATTACCATACGGCGTCTATGCGGCAGGGCGGAGCGCTCGAGGTGCGGTTCTTCCTGTACGCTTTCATGATGGGGATCACGTCCAAGGAGGCACTAGTCGACCCCACGAAGCGGGTCGCCTTGGAGCGGGCGTGGGGCGACGTGCGATCGTGGCTCAAGCAGGCGCCGCCCAAGGCCGGCCTCACGCCCCTTCGCCATGTCCCGTCGTACGAGCGCTGGATCTTGGACATCTGGCAGCACGGCGAATACGACGCGTACTGGCGGAGCCGGCCCGCGTACTCCATCGAGGACCTCTACGATCAGCATGCCGACGTCCCCATCTATCTGTGCGGGGCCTGGTACGATTCCTACGCGCGCTCCACGGTGACGAACTATGTCGAGTTGAGCAGGCGCAAACGGGGCCCGGCTCGGCTCATCATGGGACCGTGGATTCACGGAGGGGCGAACATCGATCTCTCCTACGCCGGGGATGCCGACTTCGGCCCCGACGCGCCGCTCGGCTACAACTACTTTCGGTTGCGCTGGTTTGACGCGGTGCTGAAGGGCGCGCGGAACGGGCTGCTGGACAAGCCGCCGGTGCAGATCTTTGTGATGGGCGGCGGTTCAGGTCGGAAGGTGCCGGGGAGCGGCAGACTCGACGTTGGCGGCCGGTGGCGATTCGAGCACGAATGGCCCTTGCGACGCACCGAGTACACGCCTTTCTACCTGCTGGCCGGGGGTGGCCTGGCTCCGCGCAAACCGGCCGCCGGGGCGAGCCCCTCGCGGTACGTCTACGACCCGGCCGATCCCGTGCCCACCATCGGAGGCAATATCTCCGTAGGCTACGACGTGATGCCCGGCGGGGGCTTCAACCAGCGCGGCGGTCCGCACATCTACGGGGCGACGGACACCCTGCCGCTCTCCGCGAGACGAGACGTCCTGGTCTTTTCGACGCTGCCCCTCGAGCGTGACGTGGAAGTGACAGGGTCTGTGACCGTGACACTCTGGGCCGCCTCCTCGGCTCCGGATACCGACTTTACGGCCAAGCTCATCGACGTCTATCCGCCCAACGGCGATTACCCCGACGGATACGAGTTGAACATCGGCGATTCGATTATCCGGGCGCGGTACCGTGACTCCCGAGAGCAGGCGGCGCTCATGGAGCCGGGCCGCGTCTACGAGTTCACGATCACCCTATATCCGACGAGCGTCGTCTTCCAGCGGGGCCACCAGCTCCGCCTGCACATCGCGTCGTCGAATTTCCCTCGCTTCGACATCAACCGCAACACGGGAGGGTCCTTGGGGATCGAGCAGGTCTCACAGGCGGCGGTCCAGACCATCTTTCACGATGCGGATCGACCGTCCCACGTCCTCCTGCCCATCATCCCGTCCTGACGCCCGAGACATCACATCTCAAGGGGTGGCTCATGGAAGAGCGAACCGGTGAAGCCTACGAATTGAACGAACGCCTCACGGTGATCGGCCCAAAGCTGCGGCCCGGCGATGCGGCGCCCGAGTTCGCCCTCGATTACTTCGATCCGAAGACGTCGACCATGCAGACGGTGCGACTCGTCGATTCCGCCGGCACGGTGCGCCTGCTCAATATCATCAACTCACTCGACACACCGGTGTGCCACGTCGAGACCCGCCGCTGGGAGGAGCTGCGCGCCGGCCTCCCGCCAACTGTGCGGGTGTATACGATCAGCATGGATCTTCCTTTTGCGCAGGCCCGCTGGTTCACCGCGGAACGCGTCGGTCATCAAGCGCTCTCCGCTCATCGCGACGACGCATTCGGGCGGGACTACGGCGTGCTCATCAAGGAATGGCGGCTGCTGCAGCGCGCCGTGGTGGTGATCGATCGCCAGGGCCGCATCGTCCACACGGAGTATGTGGCCGACCAGATGCGCGAGCCGAATTATGAGGACGCCGTGCGCGCCGCTCGGAAGGCCGCCGAGTAGCGCATTTTAGGGCGAGAATATGGTTGACAACTCAACTCTCCGAAAAATCAGCCAATTCGAGGACGTGATTCTGTCAAGGGGTGATATTCACAGTTCGCCGTGTACCCACTCGCGCCTTGTTCATGGACGCCTGAGGAATCTCAAGTAGAAAGCTGCGAACACCAAAACAATGCCAATATTCACTGTCAGCCGTTCCCATGATCGGTTTCTGAAGAACACGAAATCTACACCGACTATGACAGCTACCATCGCCACCACGTAAAGCACGACAGCTACCTGTCTGCCCATTTCAGCTCAATTCCCCCTTCGAGATGTGTTGCGTCCGGCCTTGTGTTTATTATCGGCCCGCGTCCGTTTCAATCGGGCCTCGCTCTTCAGCAGCGCCTCCTTCGGCACGTGTCAACGATATTATTGCCCATTTTAGGGATGCTCCTGCGGAGCGAGGCGCTGATGGTGCTCGGCCTCCGCGCGGATCCGGCTCCAATCGTAGCGCATCGGCCGGAGGCGGATACTCGCCCAGTCCTGGGCTTGATCCGCGTAGTGCGGGCTGCCCGGGTGGCCGGATGTACCCAGGGGGACGATCCAGGCGCTCTTGCTCCAGTCGCCCAGGTCGAAGACATAGCGGGCTACCGACGTCATCGTCACCACATAACCGGCGGCGGGGATGTACCCTCCGGCCTGCACGGTCTCGCCGTCGCCGCCCGCCGAGACCGACGGTGGATCGAGGAGCGCGGCATCTCCCGGGAAGACGGCGGAGAGCGGATGGCGAGGCCGCGTCACGTGCACCCGTCCCCAGCGCCAGGCGTCCGGGTCGGGGCCGAGCGCCGCGCGCAGTTCGGCCACCGCCTCCTCTAGAGCGCGGCGGAGCGCGGCCGGCCAGTCGTCTCCCGTTGGGAGCAGGGTCCGATCGTCGCGGCGGATCCAGTCGGCGAGGAGCGCTTTGAGCCGCGCCGCGTGACTGACCGGACCGCTCGGCGTGGTCCCGAAGGCCTCGGGAGCGAGCGGGCCGAGCAGCGGGGCCAGCAGGCCGCGCATGAGCCGCTCTCGGACCGCGGCGTAGATCGTCGGGGCCACGCCGTCGGGATCCATCACGCCGTCCCAGGCCCGGAGCCGCTCCAGGGCCAGCCGCGCAAGGGCATCGGCGGAGGCGACCTCGTCGAGAAGGGCGATCAACTCGCGGGCTGGGATCGATACCCGGTCGGCGTGGATCGCGGCCATGTCGGCGGCGGTCGCGCGTTCAGCGAGACGGAGATGCGCGATCACGCGGCGAGTTCGGAAGTCAGGGGCGAAGTCGAGCCCGAGGTAGTGGGGGTAGTCGGGCCCCGCGATCCGGCTGTTGGCGGTGGCGATCCAGCCTGTGTCCGGGTTCCGCTGCGCCGGCATCTCCTCGAACGGGATCACGCCCTGCCACTCGTGATCGCCATCCCAGCCGGGCACGGGCAGCCAGGCGTTGGCGGCGGCCCGCACCGGAACCTGGCCGCGCGTTCGGTAGCCGATCGTCCCGTGGACGTCTGCAAAGACGAAGTTGTTCACGGGATCGACCCACGGGCGCATCGTGGCCTCCATCTCGTTGGCCGACTTTGCCCGCAGCATGGGCCGGAGCGCTTCAAACGTCCGGTTGGGGCCGGCAGTCGCGCTGTAGCGAAAAGCGATCGCGCGCCCGCGCCGCGGGTCGCCGAGAGCGATCGGTCCGTGGTGCGTGATGGTGACGTCGACCTCGACCGGATCGGCGCCCCTCACCCGGATCGTCTCCCGAGCCACGACCGCCTGCAGCCATTCTCCTCGAAACCAGTACCGGTCGGGGGTGTTGGGGTCGAACCGCTCGACAAAGAGATCCTGACAATCCGCCATCGCGTGGGTCACGCACCAGGCCACGAACTGATTGTGGCCGAAATGCGGCAGGCCGGGGACTCCCGGGAAGGACAACCCGATCGCGTCGAACTCGGGGCACCCGATGTGGTTCTGGTAATACACGTTCGGCACATCGAGGGCACGATGCGGATCCCCGGCGACCAGGGGCTTGCCCGATGCCGTCCGGTGTCCGGAGAGCGCCCAGTTGTTGCTCCCGCTTCCCCAATCGCCGACCTCCGCGAGGAGCGCTGAGCCGGCAGTGAGGATCTCGAGCCCCTGGGGCGCCGGACCGCGATATTCCGCTCCCGGCGGGACGATCAATGTGGGGTTCGGTTGCGTGCCCGGGCAAAGCTTGACTGTGCGTTCGGGCCCGAGGTGACGGAGCAGCCGGGCGCGCCAGAGTTTTGCCTGCCACGCCCCCATGTCCACATGCCGCACTTTGAACACGGCCAGGCTGTCCCACGGCGTCCACGGATCGGGCGGCCCGTCGAGCAGCCGAAGCTCGACCGGAAGGGTCCGAGTCGTCGCAAGGAAGGCGTTGACCCCGGCGGCATACGCGTCCAGCATCGCCCGTGTCCCGGTATTGACCGCGTCGTAATCTGCGCGGGCGCTCTGACCGAGCTGCAGGCGGCGGAGATGGATGTCCTGGGCGAGGGCGGCCGCGCCGGCGCATTCCGCCCAGCGCCCATACGCGCGGCGCCGATCGTATTCCATCTGCCAGAGCCGGTCCTGGGCGTGGACAAAGCCCTGAGCGAAAAACGCGTCATACGCCGACGCCGCCATGATGTGAGGGATGCCGTCGCTGTCGCGCCAGACCTCGACCTTCGAGCGGAGGCCGGGAAGATCGATCGGCCCGTCGAGGTCGGGAAGGGCAGCTGCGAGATCCTGTCGAGTCAGCGCCATTGCCCGCTCATCGCCGAGCGCGTCCCGCGGCTGCGGTTTCTACGCTCCCGGGCCACGTTCCATAGAATAGGGCTGCCAGCGTACCAGGGCCGTCCGTTCCAGGACCGAGGGGTTCACGCAGCTCATCGGCCATCTGCCGCGGAGCACCAGGGCAATCTCCTGGCCCACGCGCCGCCACCGTGCGGGATCCATTCGGGAGGAGGCCGATGCCACGTGCGGCGTGAGGATCACGTTGTCCATCTGCAGGAGTGGATTGGCGGGGGCAGGGGGTTCCTGCTCGAGCACATCCAGCCCTGCGGCGGCGATCCACCCTTGTTGCAATGCCTTGATCAACGCGGCTTCGTCCACCGTCGCCCCCCGGCCCGTGTTGACGAAGACCGCGTGCGGCTTCATCGACCGGAAGTGGTCCTCGGTCAACAGATGGCGCGCATCCGGGGTCGCCGGCGCGTGCATGGAGACGATGTCGGCCCATTGCAGCAGCTCTGCCAAGCCGACGGGCTCCACCCCGGACTGGGTCATGACCAGCTCTTCGACGTACGGGTCATAAGCCAGCATCCGCACGCCGAACGCCTTCACGCGGGCCGCCACCGCCCTGGCCACGTGGCCAAAGCCGATGAAGCCCAACGTCTGTCCCATGAGTCGCGAATACTGCGACAGCAGGGGCCGGCCGTCTCGCCACCGACCCTCTCTGACGAACCGGTCCATGATGGTCACCCTGCGCCAGGTGGCCAGAATCAGCATCACGGCATGGTCGGCGACTTCCTCGATGAACGTGTCCGGGACATTGGTGACCGGGATTCCTCGCGCCGTCGCCGCGGCCACGTCCACGGAGTCCACCCCGACGGACCCCAGGGCGATCACCTTGCACTTTTCTAGGCCGTCGATAATGCGCTTGGTGATCGGACGCCCTCTGCCGATCAGCGCGTCGGCGTCGCGGGCGGCGCTCAGGAACTCCTCTTCAGCCGGACTCGCGACTTCGACAATCTCCGCCCCGAGCGGGCTCAGGGCTTCCATCTCCGGTCCACCGGCTCCTCCCGGCGTCGTCACGATCTTGAAATGCGCCACGCTCCTCCTCCTTGGCCCCTGCCCGACTCACTTTAGCCGGTATTCGTCTACGGAAGGACGTTCTCCAAGACCTCCGTCCTGGCCTGTGGCCTCGGTGTCCCTGCCCGAGCGCTCGGAACCGCGCCGTCTTCACAACTTATTCATAACTTCTTCAATTCTGAGGAGTATGCTCCAAATAGGTGACGCTCAACCGCGGCGGCTTCCGGAGCAGCTGGGCGTGACGCAACGGTACCGACGAGGACACGACCGGAGAGGGGATTTGCGATGCGACAGGCCACTGCACTTCTGCTGGGAGTGCTCCTGCCGCTCCTCGGCTTATCGGGGATCGGCAACGCTCAATCTGCCGTCCAGCTGCAGGGGACCATTCAGGCGGTCGATTGCCAGGCGCAGACGATTGTGGTGAGCGGGCCGGGCGGGACGAACACGGTCCCGGTTGCACCAAACACCCCGGTGCTGGTCAACTCGACCAGCGTCCCGTTCTGCGCCTTGCAGCAATACATCGGAGCCCCGGCGTCGGTGTGGTTGGCGGCTTACGGGAACGAGTTTGTGGCGACGCGGATTGACGTGGTCGGCGAAGCCGCCGTGGTGCCTCCGCCTTACGTAGCGCCGGTCGAGGAGGTGAGCGCGGACCCGTTGCCCATCGTGGGGATCGTTCTGGGCACGATTGCCGTAGCGGGGCTCATTTTCCTGCTCACGCATGACCGCGACGACCACTACTACCGGTATCCCTACTACGGTTCGTACTATCGGTACTATTATCGGCCGGAGTACCGGCCCTACTTTGGGTGGTACCCTGGCCAGCCCCCGATCATCACGCGTCCGGCGATCATCGGGGGATTTGTGCTCGGCACGACCGTCGTCGGCGGGCTCGAGTATCTCGTGACGCGCGATCGCGACGGCCGATTCTACCGGTATCCCTACTATGGTCCCTATCGCACGCATTATTACCGGCCCGACTATAGGCCGTATGGGGGGCCGTATCGCGATGCGCCGGTTCGTCAGGTAGACCCTCGCTGGGAGCCACCGGCATATCGTAATGTGAATAATGCGCCGGTGAACAACTATCACCCGAATTTTAACGCCCCGGTGAACCAGGGTGGCCCGCAGCGGTGGACGCCGCCGGCGAACCAGAACGCGCCGGTGATCAACAATCATCCAAACTTTAACGCCCCGGTGAACCAGGGTGGCCCGCAGCGATGGACGCCGCCGGCGAACCAGAACGCACCGGTGATCAACAATCACCCGAACTTTAACGCCCCGGTGAACCAGGGTGGCCCTCGCCGGGATGCGCCGGCATACCGTCAACCCAGCCAGGGTCAGGGGTGTCAGGGAAGGGACCAATCATGCGGAGGCCGCGAGACCACCAGGTGACGCGCCGGTCCCCATACCAACTCGCTGCGATGGAACGCCGCCGCGCCAGGCGGTAGACGACGACCTCAGGTAACGAGGGTCGGCCTCCTTATGATCGCCCCACACTGCGGGCGTGAAGGAGGCCGATTCCGGCCACCACGATCGCGATTCCAAGGGCTCTCAGCCATGTCATGAGATCCCCCAGCAGCAGGACGCTCAGGACCACTGCGACAACCGGTTCGAGCATCCCGAGCGCGGCTGTTCGTGCCGCGGGCGTGACCTGAAGCGCCAAGAGTACCAGGAACGACGCGAGCGAACCGGCGATGGTGACGCTTCCGACCGCGAGGAGGGCGGGCAGGGGCATCGCAAGGTGTAGCTGCCGCGTGGCAAGCCCCGCGGTCCAGTAGATCGCCGCCGATGACGGGAGAACCACGGACAAGACCCCGAGGGGAGAGACATCGCGCACATACCGGCGCTGGGCGACCAGGTAGAATGCCGATCCGAGCGTCCCGGCCGCGAGCGCCGCCATGCCCAGTGCCTGACCGGCGTACGGAGTCTGGCCCGCGACGAGCATGGCGCCGGCGACGATGCCGGCGAGGATGGCGATGTCGGCGGCGCGCAACGACTCGCCCAAGAAGAGCCGTCCCATCCAGGCGACATGGACGGGCGCTGAGTTGGCGATCACCGACGCGGAGGACGCGGGCAGCACCGACAGCGCGTAGAAGTACGCCAACACCTGGAAGGGCACGACCGTCGTGCCGAGGGCGAGCAGGGGAGCGAGGAGCGACCACGGCACAGACACGACGCGCCGTGTGACCACCAGGCCGACCCACACAAACAGGGCCCCGAGCGTGGCTCGTACGGAGAGGAGCGTCAGTGGGGTCACCCCATGCGCGTAGGCGATTTTGGCGAGGATCGGGGACACGCCAAACAGAACGGCCGCGACCAAGATAAACACCGACGCCATGGAGTCCGAATCCTAGAGGCGTTCGTGCCTGCGAAAGATCTGCGGGCGGGGCACAAAGGTCACGTCGTCATCCAGGGGAAAGATCGGCCGCCGGCAAATCTTGTGCCCCAGCGTCTTCAAATTCGCGCTCGTCGCGCCGGGCGCATCGATGTTGAAGTTCTTCTGCGCCCATTGATCGTACATGTGGTACTCGCAGTGCGGCGATTTGACGACGACGAGGTCATAGTCCCGGGGATTGCGGCCGTGCGCCAGGAACATGGCCCGGTCGAAGAGGCTGACGGACCGAGTCATCGCGACGATCGTGAAGGTGCCCGCAACGAGGACCGCGGTGGGACCGGCATTGAGCTCGTTACCGCTGGTTTCCAGGACTGCGCGCCCCTCTGAGAGCATGTCGACCACGGCCGTCACCTCGATGGGGGGAAAGCGCCTGTCTAAGGCGCCGCCAAGGGGGACGCGGAGGGTGGCCCCGACGCCGGCCTCGAAGGCGGCCGCGACCGCCGGAGGGTCGACGATCGGCAGCAGGACCCGTTTCTCATATCCCGCCGCCATGAGCCCCACAAGGATCGCGTTGCTGTCGCCGGTTGCCCCGGAGGAGGTGGCGTCGGCGGCATCGGTAAAAATCACCGGTCCCGCCATGTGCCGGGCCTGCGCGATCGCCCGGTCGAGCGAGATGAGCTTCGATTGCATCCGGAAGCGGTTGGCCCAAAATTCCTCTGAGAGGCGGATCGCCTCAGCGCCCGCCAGCTGAGCATCGCTCTCGGCAACGACCACGGCTTGGCTGCACAGCTCCGGCACGTCGGTGAAGGGGTTGCCGATCATCACCCCGGCCGCAAGCGCGCGGCCTTCACGCTCGAGACGTTGCGCCTCCCGGAGGACGTCGCCATAGCACCCCGTCTTCGTCACCAGTTCGTCGCCGCGTACGAGCGCGGGGATCACCACCCGGGCGATGACAGGATTGAGCCGCCGGTCCATGATCTGCATCAGCAGACGCGCCGCGCGGGCCCCGGTATCGGAGAAATCGACGTGCGGGTAGGTGTGATAGATGGTCAGCCCATCGATCGCGCGCAGCATGCGTTCGGTGAGGATGCCGTGGAGATCGAGCGAGATGACCACGGGAACCTCGGCGCCGACCATCCGCCGCACCCGCTCGAGCAGATGCCCCTCGGGATCGAGCTCGCCGTCGGCGCCCATCGCGCCGTGCAGCGAGAAATACACGCCGTCGATGTCGCGTGCGCCCCCGGCGATCGCCTCGAGGAGCTCGCCCGACAAATGCTCCCACCCGCTCTTCGAGAGGAGGCCCGCGCTGCCCGCGCGCGTACTGCACGTGGGCACCACCTGGATCCCCCGCGCGTCGAACACCGCGAGCGCGCCGGCCATCGAGGTGTTCCGACCTCTCCGCGTGAGCAACTCGGGGCCGCGCTGGACGGAAAAGTTTTCATACTGGCTCGGAACGGGATTGAACGACGAGATCTCCTGCATGCATTCCACAAGGAGGACCCGGGGCAATCTGGTCACCTCGGCTGCTCCGGCGCGATGCTCGTCCGGCTTCCCGGTATTTCCCAGGGTGTGCGGATATCCCTTGTGTCCGGGCCGCCGCGCGAGCGGAAAGGACACAGAAGATTCACAAGGTATTCAAGGGTTCTTCACGGGCGTCTCCTACGTTGGAGTGGAGACGAACTCGTTCCAATAAGGAGGCGACGAATCATGCGTATGCTCGCCTTGGGTCTTGTGCTCGGGGTCGTGTTTGGAACAGCCTTTCAGGCCGGAGCCGCGTACATGGAAGAACCGCTGTGGTCCCGGCTGGACCGGCAGGCGCAAACCGCGTACGTAGCGGGAGTGACGGATGCGCTCGAGTCGATTACGGAATTCGCCAGGCACGTCGGGCCCGTGCAGGCCATGCAGCGCGTCAGGATTGCCTCCGGCTGCGTGGGCCGCGTCCCCGCCAATCGGTTGGCCGATGTGGGAGCTCGGGCGATGGAGCAGACTCCGCAGGCTCCGCCGGCCACGGCCATCATCATGCGGATGGTCCAGTGCGGGAGCCGTCCGTATTAGGGATGCTCGCCGAGATGGACCGGGACCGAAGCGCTCCGTCGGTCCCGGTTCCGAAGAGGGGTCCGCAGCAATAGCGCCCGACGGATCCGTCGCGCGCTCGGTGACTGCAACGGTAGAGGAGACTTCGGGTGCGGCCATGGAATTGTTGCGGGCATGAGCACCCGATCGGGCTACCACGACTGGCAGTTCACGAGCGCCACACGGCCAATCATTCGGGGCCGGAGCCTCGTGGTGTCATGCGGGCACTACCTGGCCAGCCTCGCCGGCATGCGGATGCACGCGCTCGGCGGCAACGCGTTCGACGCCGGTGTCGCCATGGTGTTCGCGCAGTCCGTGCTGGAGTTCCAGAGCTTTGGGTTCGGGGGTGAAGTCCCCATCCTGGTGTATTCGGCGAATGACCGCAAGGTCATCGCCGTCAACGGGAACATGTGTGCCCCCGAGGCGGCGACGATCGAATGGTTTCGCGCGCAGGGGATCACCCTGATCCCGGACGACGGGTTCCTCCCCGCGGGTGTCTGCGCCGTGCCGGACGCGCTGATCACGACACTCGGGCGCTACGGGCGCCTGACCCTGGAGCAGGTCCTCGCTCCGGCGATTGAGCTCGCATCCCGCGGGTTCCCCATGTACGAGGGGATGCTCCGGGGCCTGGAGATAAGCGAAGCGCGATTTCGAGCGGAGTGGCCGACCGCTGCCGCGCTCTTCCTCCCGGGAGGCGCCGTGCCGAGGATCGGGGACACGTGGCGCAACCCAGACCTCGCCCGCACGTTCGAGCGCCTCGTCGACGCCGAGCGGAACGCCCGGTCGCGCGGGCGCAGCGCCGCACTCGAGGCCGCCAGGGACTGCTTCTACCGCGGCCCGATCGCGCGCGAGATCGTCGCGTTCCAGCGGGACACGGCTGTGCGTGACGCCAACGGAACGGTCGCGCACGGATTGCTCACCGAGGACGATTTCGCACACTTTCGCACGCGCATCGAGGCCCCGGTGATGATCAATTACCGCGGCTACGACGTGTACAAGTGCGGGCCCTGGTCTCAGGGCCCGGTGTTCCTCCAGCAGCTCGCCCTGCTCGACGGCTTCGACCTTCCCGCACTCGGCCACAATTCGGCGAACTACATCCACACCATTATGGAAGCGGCGAAGTTGGCGCTGGCCGATCGCGAGCGCTACTACGGAGATCCCGAGTTTGTGGACGTGCCGGTGCGGGGGTTGCTGTCGAAGCCCTATGCGGCCGCGCGCCGCGCGCTGATCGACCCGCGCGTCGCATCGCGCGACCTGCGTCCCGGCGATCCCTACCCATTCGAAGGCAGCGAGCGCCCCGCCGGCACGGCCCCCACCAGGAGCCGCCGTTGGGACGGGGGGACGACGGGCGCCCGGGCCATCGACGCCGAGGGCAACATGTTCTCCGCCACGCCGAGCGGCGGGTGGTTCCGCAGTTCGCCGATCATCCCCGGGCTCGGGTTCTGCCTCGGGACACGCGGGCAGATGTTCTGGCTGGACGACCCCAACCACCCGGGAGCGCTGCGGCCCCGGAAGCGCCCCCGCACGACGCTCTCACCCTCCCTGGTCATGCAGGCAGACCGGCCGTCCATGGTCTTCGGGACGCCGGGCGGCGATCAGCAGGATCAGTGGACCCTGCAGTTCTTCCTGAACGTCGTGGACTTCGGGATGGACCTGCAGGATGCGATCGACACCCCCAGTTTCCACACCGCCCACGCCCCGAGCTCATTTTATCCGCGACAGGCACGCCCGGGGGAGGTGGTCGTCGAAGGTCGGATCCCCCGCGAGGTGGTCGAGGACCTTGAGGCGCGAGGTCACACCGTCAGGGTCGTCGGCGATTGGAGCCTCAATTACACGACGGCGGTGGCGTTCGACGGCGCGCGCGGGCTCATCGAGGGGGCGGCAAGTTCTCGGGGCGAGCGGAACTACGCGCTCGGGTGGTAGGAGGGTCCTCGTGCAGCCGGTGCGGGTGGGGCTGATCGGGTGCGGGAGCATTGCCCGGGCGGCGCACCTCCCCGCGATGAGTGCCTTGAGCGACCGCGTGACACTGGTCGCGACCGCCGATACGAGCGAGCCGGCGGCGCGGGCCGCGGCCGCTCCGTGGGAAGCCGCCGCCTACACGGACGGCTACGAGCTCATCCGCAGGCGGGACATCGACATGGTGATGATTGCGACGCCGGAGGCCGCGCACCGCGAATGGACGGTGGCCGCTGCGGCGGCGGGGAAGCACGTCCTGTGCGAGAAGCCGATGGCTCCCACGCTGGTCGACGCGGATGCGATGATCGCCGCGTGCCGCACGGCCGGCGTCCGCCTCATGATCGGCCACAGCCGGCGGTTCACGCGGCGGTACATCGAGATCCGCCGCGCCGTCGATCGGGGCGACATCGGCGCCGTGCGACTGCTGCGCGAGAACGAACGGCGGTCTCGCGCGCGTCGGGGAGCCCCAGGAGGATATTATTCGGCCGCGCACTGGACTGGCGACCCGAAGGTGTCCGTTGGCGCGGCGCTGACGAACGGGATCCACGAGATGGATCTCCTCCGCTGGTTTGCCGGTTCCGAACCGATCTCGGTGTTCGCCGAGCACAAGGTCACCGTGGAGGGGAACATCGGCGTGCCCGACTTCCTCACGTGCACCGTCCATTTTGCGGATGGGACCATCGGGTCCTCGGAGATCAGCAACTGTCTGCCCCCGGGGTATCCGGCGTTTCACCAGTTCGAGATCTACGGGACGCGAGGCGCCGTGCGCGCCAAAGATCATGACCTGATCGGCGTCACCAGGTACCGCGATGAGGGAGCCGATTTTCCCGAGAGCGACCGGACGCTCCTCCACAACCCCCCGGCCTACGTCCGGGAATGGGTCGCGTTCCTGGAGGCGGTGCAGCACGACCGCCCCGTGCCGATGCCACCCGAGGAAGCGCGTGCGGCCCTCCGGCTCGCCCTTGCGGTCGTGGAGTCGGCCCGCACCGGACGGACCGCGCACCTTGACGCTCGGGGTGTCGGGTGAGCCGTCCCGTTCCGATCGGCATCGTCGGGGCCGGCCGGCACGCGCAGGCCCTTGCGGGCCACGAGGCTCCCCTCCCGGGGGCGCGGGTATCCCGGTGGGCGGCCAGCCCGTGCGGGCATGACCGCGATCGGGCCGCCGCCCTCGCCGAGCGGATCGGCGCCGAATTCTCGGCTGACTGGGAGGCCGTCGCAGGCGATCCTTCCCTCCCGGCGGTGCTGGTCTTGAGCAGCGATCCGGGGAGGCGCGCGGTCCTGCACCGCGCGTTATCGGCAGGCAAGGTGGTGCTGAGCCCCCTGCCCACCGTCACCACCGAAGCCGAGGTCGACGGCGTGGCCGCGGCAGAGGCGCGGGGCCGCGGTGTGCTCCTGTCCCCGAGCGCGCTGCGGCACACCGCCGCGGGCACGAGCGTCCTCAAGATGGTCGCGGAGGGTGAGCTGGGGACGCTTCACTCCGTGTACGCCGCCGGCCGGTTCCCGCGGGGCGATCGGCAGGGGCGGCCCGGGGTGCTCGAGGACGCGGGATGGGAGATCTTCGACTTCCTGCTCGCGGTCGCCCCCGCGCCTGTGCTGCGCGTTCACGCGCAGACCGGCGCCCTCTTCGGGTCCCACGGGCAGGACACCGCCGTCCTTGTGATCCGGTTCGAGAACGACGTGATCGCGACGATCGAGCTCTCACGCTGCCTGCCGCCGTCGATCCCCGTCCCCCCTTCTGGGGAGATGGAGATCGAGCTGATCGGGTCCCGGCAGGCCGTCAGGCTGCAGCCATACGCCTCGTCGCTCAGCCTTTTCGGTCCCACGGCCGTTCGGTGTCCGTGGGTCGATGATCCCGTGGTTTCCATGGTGCGCGAGGTCGTGGACGTGGTCACGGGCGAGGCGGATCGAATCGATGGCGCGGCCTCCCTTCGCCGGGTCGTGGCGCTCATGAACGCCGTGCGATAATGTCGTTTCCCCAGACGAGAAACCGCCCATCCGCGAGCCGATCGAGCGCATCCACCTGCGCCCTCGTCCCTTCCGGGGTCGCCCGCCACCGCTCCACCGAATCGCCGAGCTCGAGCGTGTAGAGCACCTTGACGGGCGTGCCGGTCAGCGCCTCCCTGACCGTCATGAGATTCTTCACGTTGGCGTTCAAGTCGAACCGGCTCTGATACTCTACCATCAAGTACTCTCCCCAGGCCTGGGGATAGGACTGGTAGATGAGCAGGTCCAACCCGGCGTCGGCGAGCTGGCGATAATCCACACCGTGCTTCCGCGCCTCGCGATACGGGAATCCCAAATGATCGTACGCGAGGAGCACGCCTCGCGCGCGGTGCACGGCATCCGCGATGACCCGGTACAGGCGCGTCCACTGCGGAATCGCGCGCTCGTTGTTCGCGTATCGATCCGGATCCCACACACTGCCGAACCCGCACAATCCATCGCCCAGCATCAGCCCGTCGAATCCAAATGCCGTATGAAGCCGCTCGTACTGGCGGGCGATGTACTCGGCGTACTCCATGCCCTCGCGCCGCAACCGCACAAACGGGTTCAAGTGGCTGCTCAACGGCAGTTTCTTCAACTCGGGGTGCTCGCGCAGCCACGGCGGTTTTCGGTGGAACCACCCGCCTCCATAGCTCCAAAATCCGATCGCGACCTGGAGCCCCTGCGTGTGGAGTTCGCGGACCAGCCCTTTCAGATCTTGCTGGGTGGACCAGAGGCGAAGAGGGCCGTGGCGGTTCAGCCGGGTGTCTGCGTGCGGGTCATAGGTGCGGAAGGAGAGGAAAAATTGCGGATCCCGATCCTCCATGATCACGACGCCCTGCAACCCCACAAGCCGCCGCAGCGGCCGCTGGAAGGCGCCGAGGTCGACGCACGCCCAGGTGCGATCGTTCACCACCTCCGCGTAGGGAATGGGGGATGGACCGTAGCGCCGAAACATCCAAAGCCACGCCGCTTTGAGGAGATGGAGGGGCGGCCTCATGAAGTGGGGCAATTACGCGGGGGGCCGCAACTCTCCTTGGCGCAGGTGGTGCGGTTTGGGGGGCAGGAACCAGGAGAGGGCGATCCTAACTCCTGCATGGAGGGGCCAATGGGAACGATCAGGGCAGGGAGCAGCGGCCAGCGGTTCGACACGATCGTCGCCGGCGGAGACGTGCGGGACCCCGGAGCGGGGATCGTGGGCCGCTACGATATCGGGATCGCAGGAGGCCGGGTGGCCAGCATCGAGCCGCGGCTGGATCCGGCGCTCGGAAGCCGGGTGCTCGATGCCGTCGGTCAGATCGTCACGCCCGGGCTGGTGGATCTCCACACCCACGTCTACTGGGGCGTCACGTACTGGGGGATCGAGGCAGATCCCGTGGCGGCCCGCACCGGCGTCACCACGTGGATCGATGTGGGGAGCGCTGGGGCCTACAGTTTTCCCGGGTTCCGCCGCTACATCGTGGAGCCGAGCGCGACCAGGATCTACGCCTTGTTGAACCTGTCGATGATCGGCCTGATTGCCCACACGTGGGAGTTTGCCAACCTTGACTACTGCGATGTTGATCTGGCCGCCAAGATCGTCGACGGGAACCGGGATGTGATTCTCGGCATCAAGGCGCGCATCGACAGACTCACGACGCGGGGGGTGGGCATCCGGGCCCTCCAATTGGCGCGCGAACTGGCCGACCGCGTGGGCCTCCCGCTGATGGTGCATATTGGCAGCGGACCACCCCCCATCGGCGAGATCGCCGCGCTGCTGCGCCCGGGCGACATCCTGACGCATTGTTGCACGGGAGGGGACCACCGCCTCGTGACCCCAGAGGGCCGGGCGCGGTCTGATGTGAAGGCCCTCCACGACCACGGCCTCGTCCTCGACATCGGTCACGGGACCGGCTCGTTCAGCTACGAAGTGGCCGAGCGCATGCTCAGCGAAGGTGTTGTGCCCGACGTCATCAGCAGCGACATCCATCAATTGAGCGTGCAGGGGCCCATGTTCGATCTCCCGACGACGCTCTCGAAGTTTCTCAACCTCGGCATGAGCCTGGACGACGTGATCGAGCGGGCGACCGCGCGGCCGGCCGCCGCGGTGCGCCGGCCGGATCTCGGCACGCTGAGGCCGGGCAGCCAGGCCGATCTCGCGCTGTTCCGGCTCGAGGAAGGCGAGTACGCCTTTTACGATGTGGAGATGCGGAGTCGCCGCGGCACCCGGCGGATCGTCAATACGCTCACGCTGCAGCGGGGCGAGCCGCTCCCGCGAATCGCCGAGCGCCCGCCGCAGGTGTGGGCGGAACTTCCGGAACACCAGCGGCCGATCCTGAAACGATAAGCGAGCTCGGCCCGGTGGGGCGGTTGGGGAGGAGGGCGCGGCGGCGATCCGTGCGTTCTTCCCCCGGCGCGCCCAGACAAAAGGAGGCGTCCCATGCTTATGAAGGAAGCCGCGGTGGGGAGGATCCCAGAGGCGATGAAGGCCTGGGCGTTGTTCGGCCCCGGGGATCTCCGCCTGGTCACGAAGCCGGTTCCCCGTCCGGGCGAGGCCGAGGTGCTCGTCAAGATCGAGGCCGTGGCGATCTGCGGCACCGATCTCGACATTTTTCGCCACGGACTTCCCGCGATGGTGGACGGGAAGCCGCCGTTCAACGGCCAGCACGTCATTGGACACGAGTACACCGGGACAGTAGTGGCGGTAGGGGATACCGTCGATGAGTTTCAGGTCGGCGACCGCGTCGTCGTCGAGGTCCACGCCGGGTGCGGGCGGTGCGAGCGCTGCCGACACGGTATGTACACGTCCTGCCTCAACTACTCCAACGCGGCCAAGCGACACCGGGCCAACGGGTTCACGACCGACGGCGGGTTCGCAGAATACGCCATCAACCACGTCAACACGCTCTACCGGCTTCCGGACCGCCTCTCATTTGAGGAGGCGACGCTGATCGTGACCGCCGGCACCGCGATCTACGGCCTCGACGTCCTCGGCGGCCTGATCGCGGGGGAAACCCTTGTGGTGATGGGCCCCGGGCCGATCGGGCTGATGGCGGTGGCGTGCGGCAAAGCCCTTGGCGCGCATGTGATTCTGACGGGGACCCGCGAGAACCGCCTGGCCTTGGGGCGCCAGCTCGGTGCCGACGACACCGTCAACGTCAGGACGCACCACGCCGTCGACGCCGTCAAGGCATTGACTGGCGGCGCCGGTGTGGATCTCGTCCTCGAATGCTCGGGAGCGGCCTCCTCTATCAACGAGGCCCTCTACGTCACCAAGCGGGGCGGACGGATCTGCCTCGCGGCGTTCAGCCGCGACCCCGTGCCGTTCGACGCCGCGCACATGGTACGCAACAATATCTACATGTACGGGATTCGAGGGGAAGGGCAGGGGGCGGTGAAGCGGGGCCTCGCGCTGATGAGCCAAGGCAAAATCTCTGGCGCGCCGTTCATCACCCACCGGTTCACGATGAACGAGCTTCCGCGCGCGCTGGAGACCGCGGAGAAGCGCCTGGGGGACGCCATCAAGGTCGTCGTCACGCCATAGGCACGGAGATGCCCACACGCGCCGCATCCCGCTGGCTGCGCCTCAACGGGTTCGTGGTCTTGATCTACCTGCTCGCGGGGATGGTCTGGCAGGTCGCCGGGACCGTGTTCCGCGTTCCCGTCTTCCTGCTCCCTTCTCCGACGGCGATCCTCGAGAGGGCGGCACACTTCCCGTCCCAGTTCCTCGGGCATTCCCTCATCACGCTGCGGGAGGTCCTCGAAGGCTTCGTGATAGGCGTCGTGGTCAGCATCCCATTGGGCATCATGATCGTCTACTCGCGCATGCTCGAACGCCTCATCTACCCGTTGCTGGTCGCTTTCCAGGCGATTCCGAAGGTCGCGCTGGCCCCGATCCTGGTGGTGTGGTTCGGATTCGGCCCCGCGTCGAAGGTCATGCTGGCGTTCATGACCGCGATATTTCCGATCATCGTGAACACCGTCATTGGCATGAAACAGACCCCGATCGAACTCGTGTATCTGATGCGCTCCATGCGGGCGTCGGAGACGCAGATCTTTCTCAAGATCCGTCTGTACACGGCGGCGCCCTATATCTTCGCCGGGTTCAAGATCGGCATTACGCTGGCGGTGGTGGGCGCCATCGTGGGCGAGTTCATCGCCTCGAACGGCGGTCTTGGTTACCTGCTGCTGGCGGCCAACAACTCGATCGATACGCCGCTGCTGTTCGCCGTCGTGGGCGTCCTCTCCATATTGAGCATTGCACTCTACTATGCCGTGGAGGCGATCGAGGGATTCGTGCTGCCGCGCCCCCTGCGGAGCAAGAGTGTGAAGATCGAGCAGAGGATCCGGCTGTGAGGGGCGGGAGCTTCCCCGGCGCCATCGCGCGCGATCCCGAGAGGGGGCCGGCGCCCCAGCCGGTTTCCGTCGAAGTGGACCAGGTATCTATGGTGTATACGCTCGACACGGGGGCGACCCTTCGGGCGCTCGATCAGGTGAGTCTGAGCATCCCCGCCGCGCAGTTCTGCAGCATCGTCGGCCCGAGTGGCTGCGGAAAGAGCACCCTGCTGATGCTCGTGGCGGGGCTGTTCCGCCCTAGCGCCGGCCAGATCCTCATCGACCGGCACCGGGTCGAAGGGCCGTGGCGCGGCGTAGGCATGGTCTTTCAGCGCGACGTGCTCCTGGAGTGGCGGACTGTGCTCGAGAACGTGCTCCTGCCGATCGAGGTGGGGCGCCTCCCGCTCGCCCGCTATCGGGACCTGGCGCACGGTCTGCTCGATCGCGTCGGCCTCGGCGCGTTCTCGGCGACGTATCCGGATCAGCTGTCCGGCGGGATGCGGCAGCGCGCGGCGATTTGCCGGGCGCTGATCTCTGACCCGCAACTCTTGCTTATGGACGAACCGTTCGCCTCCGTCGATGCGCTGACCCGCGAGCAGTTGAACACCGACCTCCTGAATCTGACTACGGCGTCCCCCAAGACCGTGGTCTTCGTTACGCACAGCATCGAGGAGGCGGTCCTGCTCGCGGATCAGGTCGTCGTCATGAGCCCCCGCCCGGGGAAGGTGCTGCGCATGTTCCCCGTAGGCATTCCACGCCCCCGCGATCTGACGACGAGACACGACCCCCGGTTCCTCGGCCTGGTCGAGGAGATTCGCACGGTCTTTCACACCATGGGGTTGTTGTGAACCGCGCACGAGAAAAGGGAGGATCTGAGATGGCACAGGGCAGCGCGGGAACCGGGCGGCGTCGCAGACAGCGCTTCACGCGTCGCGCCGTCCTCCACGGCGGACTGACGCTCCTCGCGGCGCGGGCGTTCGCTCCGCGCGCGACCGCGGCGGCGGCTCCGGCAAAACAGGCGACGCTCCGATTCAACTGGA
The DNA here is from genome assembly GCA_035703895.1 of bacterium. Taxonomy (NCBI): domain Bacteria; species bacterium. The sequence goes on from DASSXJ010000014.1 coordinate 23,309, forward strand.
CGGTGAAAGGGGAGTTTACGCCGTTCTTCGTGGCGCGCGAAAAAGGGTTCTATAACGAAGCCGGCGTGAACCTCCAGTTGCTGGAGGGCAAGAGCGGAACCCAGGCGGTCGAGGTGATCGGGGCGGGCCGGGACACGTTTGGCTATGTGCCGTCGGTGCAGGTGATCGAAGCGATCTCCAACGGCATTCCCCTCAAGACCGTCGCGACGATGGGACGGTACACCGGGATGTGCTGGGCGTCCTGGGCCAACGTCCCCCTCGTCAAGCCAAAGGATCTCGAAGGGCATCGGGTTTCCATCTCACCGTCCTCGACGTTCTTTCAAGTGTGGCCGGCGTTTGCGCAGACGTTCCGGATCGACACAAGCCGGGTCGAGGTCATCCACGCGGATCCTTCCGCGCGCGTCGGCCTTTTCCTGAGCCACAAGTTGGACGTGATGGCGGACATCTTCTGGGCGAACGATCTGGTGATTCTCCAGGTCAAGGCGGACGGTCCGCTCAACGTGCTGAAGCTCTCCGACCTGAACTTCGATCCGCTCGGATACCTCCTGGTGGTCAACGCGGACGTGCTGCTCCGGGACCCCGACATGGTCAGGCGGGTGACGGGCGCCACCCTCAAGGGGTTCCGGTATACGATCGATCATCCCGATGAGGCCATCGCGATCATGACCAAGCTCCACGGCGACCAGCTCGGCGTCAAAGTGATCGAAGGCCAAGTGCGTAACCTCATCCCGCTCCTCAACCAGAAGCCGGTGCTGGGGAAAGCAGCCCCAGACGCATGGGCGCGGTCGCTGACGATCCTGTACTCCTCCGGGGTTATTCGGAAGCGGCTGGCACTCGGCGACTACTACACCGATGCGTTTGTCGGCGGGTAGGGAGCGCCGAAGCCGGACACCCCGCCTCATCGTGTGATAGCCGCCGCCCCGCGAGCAGGGGGGTGTGAGCCCGCCCCCGAACCCCTGCCGTATCCACCCCCGGTCTAGAAAGGAGCCCGCATGCCGCAGACGGCATCTTTCCCTCTGGTGTTCGACGGCCACAACGATACCGTCCTCAATCTGGCGAAAACCGGCCGTTCATTTTTCACGCGGTCCGCCGAGGGGCACATCGACCTCCCACGGGCGCGCGAGGGGGGCCTCGGCGGCGGATTCTTTGCCGTCTACATCTACGACCCCGTCACTGTGGAGAAAGGACAGGACAGCACCGCCACCCTCGAGGCGGCGATGAAGAAATATGGCGATGAGAGCACGTGGCCCGAGCCAATGCCGCTCGACTACGCGCAGTCACACGCGCTCACCCTCCTCGGCCGCCTGTTGCAAATCGAGCAGGCGTCTGGGGGGCAGGTCACGATCATCCATACGGCGGCGGAACTGCAGCGCGCCCTCGACGCCGGCGTCTTCGCCATCCTGCTGCATTTCGAAGGCGCGGAGCCCCTCGACCCCGACGGCTACGCGCTCGAGACATTTTACGCCGCGGGTCTCCGGTCGGTGGGGCTTACCCATAGCCGCCGGAACCGGTTCGCCCGGGGCGTTCCGTTCAAGTTTCCCCACTCGCCCGACACCGGCACGGGGCTCACCGATGAGGGGAAAGAGCTCGTGCGCCAGCTGAACCGCCGCAAGGTCATGATCGACCTGTCGCACCTCAACGAACAGGGCTTCTGGGACGTGGAGAAGATCACCGATGCCCCGCTCGTCGCCACGCACTCGAACGCCCACCGGTTGTCGCAGTCGGCGCGCAACTTGACCGACAAGCAGCTCGACGCGATCCGCGAGAGCCGGGGCCTGGCCGGCCTCAACTTTCACGTCGGCTTTCTGCGCGAGGACGGCGGGAGGAGCGTCGACACGCCGATCGCGCGGATGGTCGACCATGTGGCATACATGGTCGAGCGCATGGGCATAGACCACGTCGGCCTCGGGTCCGACTTCGATGGGGCGACCATGCCCGCGGAGCTCAAAGATGCCGCCGGACTGCCGAAGCTCATGCAGGCGCTGCGCGATCACGGCTTCACCGCAGACGAGCTCCGGAAGCTCGGGCACGGCAACTGGGTCCGGGTCCTGCGCGACACCTGGGGCGCGTAGGGGTCAGCGCTGGCGAAGCCGAGGATCCAGGACGTCTCGGAGGCCGTCCCCGAACAGATTGGCCCCGAGCACGACGAGCGAGATCGCGAGCCCAGGAACGGTGGCCAGCCACCACGCGTTGCTCAGGTAGTCCCGGCCCTCCGCCAGCATGTTCCCCCAGGACGGCCGCGGCGCCTGGACGCCCAGACCGAGGAAGCTGAGTCCCGCCTCGAGCAGCACCATCGTCGCGAACTGGGCGCTTGCAATCACCAGGATCGGCGCGAGCGTGTTGGGCAGAATGTGGCGGACCACGATCCGGAGGCCCCCGGCACCAAGCGCCCGCGCCGCTTCAACGTACTCCACCTGCCGGATACTGAGGAGGCTCGCGCGGAGCGTCCGCGCGTACAGAACCCAGCCGCTCAACGCCAGGACCCCGACGATCGCGAGCTCGCTCGTCCCGACCACGGCGATGATCGCGATCGCCAGCATGATGACGGGGAAGGACAGCTGAATGTCGGCCACGCGCATAATCGCATCGTCGATCGCCCCCCCGGCGTACCCCGAAAGCAGCCCGAGGGCGACCCCGCTGACCGCCGCCAGCACGACCGCGGCGGTCGCGAGCGATAGCGAGATCCGGCCGCCGAACAGGACGCGCGACAGGATGTCGCGCCCGAGGTTATCGGTGCCCAGGAGATGCGCCGCCGTCCCTCCCAAGCCGAGCGGGGGCCTGAGGCGGGCGCTGAACACGGTTGTGATCGGATCGGCCGGGGCCAAGGCGGAAGCCGCGGCGCAGGCCAGCACCACGAGGAGCAGGATCGTCCCCCCCACCACCATCAGCGGGCTGATCCGCCACAGACGGGCCAGGCCCCGGCCGGCCACGGCGGGGCGCACGACGTGGCTCGTCGCGGAGGCCGGTTCCGCGGCGGCGCGCGCGGCCACTAGTGCGCCTCAGCCAAAACGAATCCTTGGGTCGAGCACCGCATAGAGGAGATCGACCACGAAATTCACCAGCACGAACGTGGCCGCCGAGAGGATCAACACCGTCTGGACGACCGGAAAATCCCGGAAGAAGATCGCATCGACGATGAGCTTCCCGATGCCCGGCCAGGCGAAGACGGATTCGGTGATGACGGCGCCGCTGAGCAGCACGCCGATCTGCAGACCGATGATGGTCAGCACCGGGATGATCGCGTTCTTGAACGCGTGGCGGACGACCACCGTAGTGCCGGCGAGGCCCTTGGAGCGGGCGGTGCGGACGAAATCCTGGTTCAACACCTCCAGCATGCCCGAGCGGGTCAGCCGGGCGACGAAGGCGGTGGGATACGCGGCCAGCGTCACGCTGGGGAGAATCAAGTACCGCCAGCCTTCGAACCCAGAGGTGGGAAGCCAGCGGATCGTCACCCCAAACAGCAGGATGAGCATGATCCCGAGCCAGAAGTTCGGGAGCGACTGGCCGAGCACCGCGAAGGTCATGCCCGCGTAATCGAACACGGTGCGGCGCCGGACCGCCGCCAGCATCCCGATCGGCACCCCGAACCACACGATCAGAAGGATCGCCGCGGTCGTAAGATCGAGGGTCGCCGGGATTCGTTCCCACACCACTGTGGCGGCGGGGGCGCGGTACTGGAAGGACTGGCCGAAGTCCCCCCGGGACACGCTCCGAAGGAAAATGACGTACTGTTCGAGGACCGGCTTGTGCAGGCCGAGCTGGCGATCGAGTTCGTCAACGGCGGACTGCGGCGCGCCCTCCGGCAGGAGCATGCGTGCCGGATTGCCGGGGACGACGCGGAGAATCACGAACACCAGGATCGACACCCCGACGAGGGTGAGGCCGGAATGCAGCGATCGCCGGATCAGGTAGCGAGACATCGACCCTCGGCGGCGGCGGCCGGCTCACGACGATCCCTCACGACGATCCCCCGGACGACCCGGCCGCCGTGCGGCTGAACGCGCGCCGGGGAGCGGGACGACGGGTCTCCGGCTAACTCACGCCGACCTCGCTCAGCAGCACGTAGTAGTCTCCCCGGGCCTCATAATTCCGGAGCGTATCGCGCACCCCGTAGATCGCCCTGCTGTAGAACGGCCAGATCGTCGGCTCCTCCTCAGTCCACAGGATCCGCTCCAGATCCTCATACCGCTGCTGGCGGATCTTCGGATCGGGCGAACGGGCGTCGACGACCAGCTGCTCCACCTTGGGATTGTTGTACCGGCTGAGCTTGGCTGCCCCGGCCTGCGTGAACCACTGTCCGAAGTACCAGTCCGGATCGTGGGGGAGGTGCGCCCATCCCGAGTAGAACATGTCGTAATTGCCGGCCGCGCGCATCTCGCGCGCCGTCGCGATCTCGATGTTCTTGAGGCTGACCTTGACCCCGATCCCGGTGAGCATGGACTGGACTGCCTGGGCGATCTCCAATTGTTTGGGGTACAGGTCCTTCATCAGGACGAAGTCGAGCGGCTCCCCATTGTAGCCCGCCTGCCTGAGGAGGGCCTTGGCCCGGTCCGGATCGTACGGCTTGACGCCCAGGTCCACGTACCCGACGAGCCCCGGCGGCACCGGACACACGGCGGCGCGCGCGAAGCCGAGCATGAACTCCTTGACGATCGTGTTGCGATCGATGCCGAGGGAGATGGCCTTCCGAAGCAGGGTGTTCTTGTCGGGGTCTTTCGCCATCTGGAACAGCCACTGCTGGACCTCGATCCCGAGCACACTCACCGCCTTGACCCCGGGGCTCCCCCGCAGCGTCTGCACCATGTCGGGCGGGAGGCGATCGATCACGTGAAACTCTCCCGCGCGCAGGCCGGCCGCCCGCGTGGAGAGCTCGGGGACGAACCGGAAGATCACCTTCTCGACCTTGGGGACCCCGGTCTTCCAGTAGTTCGGGTTGGCGCTGAGATCGACACGCTCCCCCCGGGTCCACCCCGCGAACTGAAACGGCCCCGTCCCGATCGGGTGCTGGAAGAACGTTTCCTCGCGGCCCGCCGCGCTCGGCGGGAGCATCCCGAGCATCGTCAGGTGGGACGGGAGCGAACCGAAGGGGTGCTTGGTCGCCACCTTGACCGCGTACGGCCCGTCCTTTTCGATGGCGCCGAGGTCTTGATAGACGAAGGACTTGATCAGTCTCGTGTTGTCGCGCACGCGCGAGAGCGTGTATGCGACGCTGTCCGAGTTGAACGGGCTGCCGTCATGAAACGTGACGCCCCTGCGGAGCGTGAAACGCCAAGTGGTGGGGGTGACCGCCTCCCACGATTCCGCCAGCGCGGGGACGAACTTGCTGGTGTTGGTCACGTCGATCAGGGGATCGAAGATATGCCGGAGCACCGATGTGGCGGAGATCGAATAATGGTCGCCCGGGTCGAGCGTGAGCGCCCGTTCGGAGACCGCGGCGATGATCTGGCCGTTCCGGGTGGTCGCACCCGCCGCGCCCCGGGCCGCGGTGGCCAGCGCCGGTAGGCCGAGCGCGGTGCCGAGCAGAGCGCTTTTGGTCAGAAACTGGCGCCGGCTCAAACGGGATCGCTTCGGTCTAGGCTCAGTCATCCTTCTCCCCCCCCAACCTGGACCGCCATCGCGCAAACTCGAGGGGCCAATTCGTCCACGCCCCAGGGGGGTTCCTTCTCCGCGTCTCGCGAATTAGTGCGGATGTCCCGCCCGCCGACGTCGTGCCCGTGCGAGGTTCGCGATGGAGCAGATGACCGGCCCCCGGCTTTCGCTTGACATCGTGAAGACGGCGACGGACAGCCTCATGCTGCCCGTGCGCCGCCCCATCTTGGCCGCGCCGTTTTTCCTCACGACCCTGCTGGCGGCCGCCCTGCTCCTGTCGGTGATCATCGCAATCATGATCAATCCACCCAAAGCGTCGGAGTACGCCCTCCGGCACATCACGAACATCATCACGGCGACGGTCGCCATCGTCCTGGCGTCTGTCCTCGCGGCTGAGATGACCGTCGACCTGACGGCGCGGGCGGAGTTGGGGCAAGACATGGACTTGGCCCTGACGTTTTCGCACGTCCTGCGCCGCTTCCCCATCACGCTCGGGACGACCGTTGTCGTGGCGGTGGGCGTCGCGGTCGGCACGATCCTGCTGATCATTCCCGGGCTGATCCTGATGTTTCGGTGGATGCTGGCGCCGACCGCGGTACTGCTGGACCGGCGAGGGGTGCGCGAGGCGCTGGCGCTGAGCTGGCACCTGACGGGGGCGTATTTCTGGCCGTTCACCGGCCTCCTGCTGCTGGTCGCGGTGGGGAGCGTGGTCCTGAGCGCGATCCTGGCGCCCATCCCGGTGATCGGGGCTCTGGTGGCGGCGTGGCTCAGTTTTGCCTGGGCGGCGATCGCGATGACGCTGGCCTATCTCCGCCTGGGAGGGCCCGCCGATCTTTCGTAGGCTCCGCGTGCGCGGTGTCAGACCGCCGGCTTGATTGCAACCGGCCGCAGGATGTTACAATGGCACTAGTGCGTGAGTGACGGTGCTCTGCCGGCCGCCCTGTTTCGAAGGAGAGACCACATGCGTGTGGGAGCGATCACACGGGCCTTCGCCATCCACAGCGTGCCACCCCGCATCGTCCTCATGACCGCTCTGACCTCCCTCGCGGGCCTGACGTTCACCAGCCTGCTTGGATGGCCGCTGTGGCGAATCGCGGCGACCATGCTGATCCCATGGTGCGTGGTCCTGACGCAGGAAACCATCTGGACGTACCGCCACTACGGGGGGCTCGCGCTCTTCTACGTGCTCGTCGTGACGCAGACCGGTCATCTCTTCGAGCATGTCGCCCAGATGATCCAGATGCACGTGCTCGGACTGACGGGGGCCAATGCTCAGGGGGTCATCGGGACCCTCGACATCGAGTGGGTGCACTTTATCTTCAACACGTGGGTCGCGCTCGCCGCGGCCATCCTGTTGTGGCGCTTCCGGAGGAATGCCTGGTTATGGGCGGTCACGATCCTGTCATTGTGGCACGAGATCGAGCACATCACCATCATGACCGCGTTCCTCACCACCGGGAAGGTGGGGACCCCGGGTCTACTCTCGCGGGGCGGTCTCCTGGGAGGGGGACTGCCTCTCGTCCGGGCCGATCTCCACTTCCTGTACAATCTCGCGGAGACGGTGCCGCTCGTGGTGGCCTTCGTGCACGAGCTGTACCGCTACGACGAATACCGCAGGGGCTACGCCACGTCCCCTGGCGTGACGGCGGGTGTTCCGGTAGGCGAACGCGCCTGATCAGGCGAGCCGGTACATCCCCGGTTTGACCTCGGGAAACTTTTTCCACACTTCGCCGTCGTGGCCCGGGCAGATGCGATTTTCGTCGCCCTCGGACAGCTGTTTGATTCGGGCCATCGCCCCCAAGCACTCGGCGACGCTGTTGAGGTGGATCGCGGGCGGCGCCCAGTCCCGGAGGTTCCGGTAGGTCGTCAGCGCGTCATTCCCGATGACGAAGGGGCCCTTGGCCGTTTGCACGACGACGATCTGCATCCCGGGAGAGTGCCCTCCGACCCACTCCAACTGCACACCCTCGACGAGCTCGAGGGTGCCGTCTACGACCCGGAGGCGTCCGCTCGACTGGAGCGACCCCAGGTCCTGGGTGTAGCAGTCGCTCAGGAACCGCTGGGTCCAGCGATCGTGTCCTCCGAACCCATGCCAGAAATCCACCTCCCGGCGCTGGACCCAAAACGTCGCGTTCGGCAAGAATCCTTCCAGGTCAAAGTGGTCCCAGTGCAGGTGCGTGAGGACGACGGTCTTCACCTCGTTCGGATTGACCCCGGCGGTCGCCAGGAGCTCGTCGCGGGTGCGCAGCCGCAACTCCTCGACCGGCACCGCCTTCAGCTTCGCCAGCCGGAAGGTGAACCCCGTGTCGACGAGAATGGGGCCGGCCGGGCCCCGGAGCAGCCACAGGAAGTAGGCTGACGTCGTTGTATCTCCGGCCGGTCCCAAGTAGAGCCGTGTCGACCAGTCGACGGTCCGCCCGCCGGGGCTCAGCGCGTAGATCTCGTAGCTCGCCGCCATCATTGCCTCCTCGTCAGGTGTTCCTCGCCGCGGCTAGGTGCACTTACACCACGCGGTGGACGACTTCCCCCTTCGCCAGGAACCGCGTGACGTTCTCGGCGCAGAGGTTGAGCCCGTTGGCGAGCGCTTCCGGAGTGGTCCCTGAGGTGTGGGGGGTCAGCACGACGTTGGGCGCGGAGAGCAGGGGGTTATCCTGAGAGACGGGTTCCCTCGCGAACACGTCGATGCCCGCGCCCGACAGGTGCCCCCCGCGAAGCGCCTGCGCGAGCGCCGCCTCGTCCACAATGTCGCCCCGCGCCGTATTGATGAAGATCGCCCCATGCCGCATCTTCGCAAATTGGGTGGAGCCGAGGAGTCCCCGCGTCTCGGGGCTGGACCGGAGATGGAGGGAGACGACGTCGGAGCCGCTCAGGAGGGCCTCCAGGCTTGGGACATAGGTGAAGCCGCTGCGCCTGGCCTTTTCAGGGTCGGGGTGGAGCGTCCATGCGATGACCCGCATCCCGATCGCGTGACCGAGCTCGGCAAAGCGGGTTCCAATGGCGCCCGTGCCGATGATGCCGAGCGTCTTCCCCAGACACTGAAACAGCATCCCCCGCTCCCATCCAGCCCGCTTGACGTGGGCATCCAGTTGAGGCAGGCGCCGGGCGATTGCGAGGAGCAGCGCGAGGCAGTGCTCGGCGATCGCGTCGGTCGCGGTGTTGGGCGTGTTGGAGACGACGACGCCGAGCCGGCGCGCCGCCGCGAGATCGACGTTATCGGTGCCTGTCCCCCAGATCGCCAGGTGCTTGAGGGTGCCGCTCGCCGCGTCGAGCGCGCGGGCGGTGAACTTGCAGTAGCCACGGATGTTGACCGCGGTGTGGGCGCCGTGCAGGCGTTGGATGAGATCATCCTCGGACGCAGGCGGCGAGGTGTGCACCACCGTTTCCCCCGCGGCGCGGATGCGCTCGAGGGCCGGCGTACCCGAGATCACCGGTGGGCTGTCGTCGGGGATGACGATGCGAACCGCCACGCTCGCCTCCTCCTTGGACGCGTGTTCGCTCGTAGGCTATGGTTCACGTTCGGCGGCGGCATCTCCTGGCCTCTGCGCCGCGCCGGCGTCGCGTGTCCGGGGGAGGATTCGATCGCATGTCGCTGAAGACCGGATGGGATGGACACGACGGACACGATCATTATCGGCGGCGGCATCATCGGCTGTGCGTGCGCATACTACTTGGCGGCGCAAGGGATCCGGTCGATCATCCTCGAGCGCCGGGGCATCGCGACGGAGGCGTCCGGGGCCAACGCCGGCATGATCGGGGCCTCGAGCGGCATCCCGGGACGAACGCTCCTCCATACGAAGAAGAGCTGGGAGCTGCTCGTAAGGGACGCTCGCGAACTCGGCCGCCCCGTCGAACTCGTCCGCGCGGGCCGGGTCGTCCTGGCTTCCAACGAGGCGGAATGGGGGGCCGTCCAGGAGTTCGTCGCCACCCGACGGCAGGAAGGGGTGGAGGCCGAGCTCCTCTCCCAAGACGAACTCCGCAGGCTTGAGCCGGGACTCGGAGACGGGTTCGTGGGGGCGGCGTTTGTCCCCGGGGACGGGCACGTGAACCCGTTCCTGCTCACGCACGCCTACGCCGTCGCCGCCCGGCGGCTGGGGGCAGAGATCCGTGTGGGGGTCGAGGCGCTCCGCGTGGAAGTGTCCGGTGAGCGAGTCACCGGCGTCGCCACCCAGGCCGGCCCGATCGCCGCGTCCCGCGTCGTCGTCGCTGCGGGCGCATGGTCCGGCGCGCTGGTCGCTCCGCTGGGCACGGCCATCCCCATCCGCCCCGGCCGCGGCCAGATGCTCGTGACCGAGGCCCTGCCCCCGCTGACCCAGAGGGTCCTCCGCACGGAGGAGATCGGAATCCGCCAAGATATCCACGGCCACATGATCATCGGGAGCACGGTGGAGGACGTGGGGTACAGCCGCGAGGTGACGCTCCCGGTCCTCTCCCAGTTTTCCCGCCTCGCCATCGCCCTGATGCCGGCGCTCAAAGACGCCCGGATCATCCGGACGTGGGCGGGCCTCAGGCCGATGACGCCGGACAGTGTGGCGATCATCGACACCGTCTCGGGGGTCGAGGGTCTGTTTCTGGCCGCGGGACACAGCCGGACCGGGGTGACGTACGCGCCGGTGACGGCCTGGCTCATCACGCAGCTCGTCACCGAGGGCAGGACGGACCTGCCGCTCGATCCCTTCCGGCTCGGACGGTTTCCGGCGCCCGTGGCGCAGCACGTGTAGTGGCGTGACGCTCGCGCCGTTCCTCGGCCGGGCGGTGGCGGAGGAGATCACCCGCGGCCGCAAGGTACCGCAACTCGAGCCTTCCGGCCGAGCCGGTTTGCCGCGGCCGGCGGCCGGGGGTAAAAGACGGAGGCCGGTCGCCCAGAATGGGGACCGGCCTCACCGCTTCGCCCGTGCCGGTTACTTGGTCTTGCTTCCCATGCGCATTTCTTTGATCGCCTCGACGAGCTGCTTGTTCGCCTCTACCAAGCTCTTGATCATGTCCGCCATCATCTTCATCTCTTCCATCATGGCTTTTTCGTTGTCGGTCATGGGCATCTTCTTCATCGCGTCCATCTTCGTCATCGCGGCTTGCCAGGTCGTCGCCGCCTTGGTGTTGGCGGCTGTGGCTGCGTCGAGCGCCTTGTCCACGCCGGGGGCGTTCTGAGCGGTGGCGTAGTGGATCCCTCCGAGCGGGCCCGCGATGAGCAGGCCCATCAGCATGATCATGGTCACCTTCATCCAACTGCGCCTCATTCGTCCACCTCCAAAGATGCGTACATCCTTGTTCGTCGGACCGGTGCACATCACCTCTCGGCCGCCCACGCTCTGCCGGGCCTCACCCCCCCTGGCCTGACCATAGTGATTACGGAATGTTCGGGTGAACGGTTCACAGCATACGCCAGCCGCATCAAGGCCCGACAAAGGTCTCGTGAAGATTGTGCAAAAGCCCGCCGCGCCCCCGCACGCGCTCTTCTATAATGCAGGTGGCGACCGTGCGGACGGCGTCACCGACACCGATGAGGAGTTTGGGGGCCGATGGCATCTGACCAGAACGCGGGAACGCCGAGGGTGACGGCGGCTCCTGCCGGCGTGGACGGGCAGGCGGAACACCGCCGGCTCACCCAAATGCGGGAGGGCCACGTGCCGTGGTACCTCTGGGGACCGTATCTCGCTGAGCGACAGTGGGGGACCGTGCGCGAAGACTACTCTCCGGACGGCGCGGCATGGGACTACTTCCCCTTTGAACACGCCCACGCTCGAGCCTACCGCTGGAGCGAGGACGGGATGCTCGGGATCTGCGACAACCAGGGACGGCTCTGCTTCGCGCTCGCGCTCTGGAACGAAGCCGACCCCATCCTCAAAGAGCGCATGTTCGGCTTGAGCGGGACGCAGGGGAATCACGGCGAGGATGTCAAGGAGTACTATTTCTTTCTCGACTGCACGCCCTCGCACTCGTACATGAAGGCCCTCTACAAATACCCGCAGCGCGCGTTCCCGTACGCCGATCTCCTGACGGAGAACCGGCGCCGCAGCAGGAGCCAGCCCGAGTACGAATTGATAGACACGGGCGTGTTTTCCGAGAACCGCTACTTCGACGTCCTCGTCGAATACGCGAAAGCCGATCCGGAAGACATCCTGATCCGCATCACCGCGACGAACCGGGGGCCGGCGTCCGCCCCGCTGCACCTGCTGCCGACCCTCTGGTTCTGGAACACATGGGCGTGGGGATCCAACCCCTACCGGCCGGAGCTGCGGATCATCGATGCCGGTTCGGGGGGTGGGGGACTAGGGTACAGCCTCGTGCGGGCCACCCACGAGATCGGAGAGTACTGGCTGGCCTGCGGGGATGCCCCCCGGGTCCTCTTCACGGAAAACGAGACCAACTTCCAAAAGCTGTATGGCGTGCCCAATCGGACCCCCACCGTCAAGGATGGGATTCAGGACGCCGTCGTCCACGGCCGGATGGAGGCGGTGAACTCGATCGGTACGGGCACTAAGGCGGCCGCCCACTACGTCCGCATCATCGGCCCCGGTTCCGCTGAGCGGATCGAGTTACGGCTCTCCAACCGGCGGCAGGAGAGCCCGTTTGCGGACAGTTCCGAGATCTTCGCAAAGCGCCAGGCTGAAGCGGACGCCTTCTACCGGGGGTTCGGCCCGGAGGATATGTCCGAGGACGCGCGCCGTGTCCAGCGGCAGGCGTTCGCCGGGCTTCTGTGGTGCAAGCAGTTCTACCGCTACGATGTCTCGACCTGGCTGGACGGCGATCCTGCGGGTCCTCGGCCTCCCGAGGCGCGCAAGCACGGGCGGAACGCGGAGTGGCGGCACCTGGACAACGCCGAGGTCCTCTCCATGCCGGATACCTGGGAGTTTCCCTGGTATGCCGCGTGGGACCTGGCGTTTCACTGCATCCCGCTCGCGCTTGTCGACCCGGAGTTGGCCAAGCGACAGCTGATTCTGCTGCTCCGCGAATGGTATATGCATCCGAGCGGCCAGCTGCCGGCGTACGAGTGGGCGTTTGCGGACGTCAACCCACCGGTCCATGCGTGGGCGGCGTGGCGCGTGTACAAGATTGCGAGGCGGATGACCGGGACGGCCGACCGCGCGTTCCTGGAGCGCGTGTTTCACAAGCTGCTGTTGAACTTCACCTGGTGGGTGAACCGGAAAGATATCGAAGGCCGCAACGTCTTTCAGGGTGGGTTTCTCGGGCTCGACAACATCGGCGTCTTCGACCGCGGTCAGCCGCTCCCCAACGGCGGGCATCTCGATCAAGCGGACGGGACGGCCTGGATGGGGATGTTCTCCCTGAATATGCTGGCCATCGCGCTCGAACTAGCGCGCGGGGACCACGCCTACGAGGACGTCGCGACCAAGTTTCTTCAGCACTTTCTCTATATCGCCTCCGCGCTGAACGACATCGGCAGCGAGGGCATCGCGATGTGGGACGGGCAGGAGGAATTCTTCTACGACGTGATGCACAGCGACGGACAGCAGCAGCGGCTGCAGGTCCGGTCGCTCGTCGGCGCGCTCCCGCTGATGGCGGTGGAAACGATCGAACCGGCTCTGCTCGACGCGCTGCCCGATTTCAAGAAGCGGCTGGAGTGGTTCCTCGCCCACCGTCCCCAGCTGGCGAGCCTGGTGTCCCGCTGGTACGAACCGGGCATGGGCGAGCGCCGGCTGTTCGCGCTCGTACGCGGACACCGCATGAAGCGGGTGCTCAGGCGCCTGCTGGATCCCGCGGAGTTCCTGAGCGACCATGGGCTCCGGTCCATCAGCCGGTACCATGCCGACCATCCCTATGTCGTTGACCTGAACGGCATGACGTACACCATCGGGTACGAGCCGGCCGAGTCGCGCAGCGGATTGTTCGGCGGCAACTCCAACTGGCGGGGGCCCGTCTGGTTCCCCCTCAACTTCCTGATCATCGAGGCGCTCCAGCGGTTCCACCACTACTACGGCGACGATTTCCTCGTGGAATGCCCGACGGGATCGGGCGTCAAGATGACGCTAGCGGGGATCGCGGAGGAGATCGGGCGGCGGCTGATGGGCATCTTCCTCCGAGGACCGGACGGCCGCCGGCCGGTGTTTGGGACGAACGAGATCTTCCAAACCGACCCGCACTGGCGCGATTACCTGCTGTTCCACGAATACTTTCACGGCGACACCGGCGCGGGGCTCGGGGCAAGTCACCAGACCGGGTGGACGGCGCTCGTGGCGAAGCTGTTCGAGCAGACCCGCCACCGGGGAAAAGCCCGGCCCGACCCACTCGACCTGCTCTTCCGAAAATAGCGGGTGCAGACGACACTCAGACGAGCGGGGGTGCCCGTCCGGTGAACACGACGGTTCAGGTGCTGGCGACGCAGGCGGTGAGCGCGGAACGGCTCCTCCGCCACCTCCGATGGTTCTCACAGGTGCGGCGCGACACCGGCGGACCTGGGGAGACGAGGGCGGCGGAGTATATCGCGGAGCAGTTGCGCTCCACCACCGTGCCC
>DASSXJ010000015.1 GCA_035703895.1 bacterium
TTGATGGCCTCTTCGGCGAAGTCGACACCCGTCACCGTTGCGCCTCGGCGGGCCCAGGCAAGCGTGTCTAATCCAAAATGACACTGAAGATGCAGGAGGGATTTGCCGACCACATCACCCACGGCCTCGATCTCGAGCGCATCGTTCCCGGAGCGATCCCGGCGCTGCCCTTTCTTGAAGCCTTCGACGTCATAGAACCCCGACTCGACATGGTAGGGCGTCCACGTGTTCCAGATCTGCCGGTTGGCCTCACGGTATCCGCGCACGAGCATCCCCCCCGAGGGCACCACGCTTCCATTGAAGCGCATCGAGGACGCCCCCGCAAGCGGGGAATCAATACCACTGTTTTATCCAGCCGCGCAGCATCGCCGAGTCCTGACTCTCGACACGAACGGCATCCTTGGCGAACTCTCGCAACTCCGGCCTGCGGGCCCTCTCGGCGGCGAGGCGTGTCAGCGCGACGGTCTTGTCGAGCTGAGCAGCCATAAGCGGGAGGTACGCGCGCTCAAGAGCCGCCCCCCGCAGGGACCGCAGTTTCTTGACAGACACCGTGGTGACGCCCGCGCGGCGCTCTGCCGGACCCGCGCCGGCCTGTTGAAGCCACGTCAGCATCTTCCGGACATGCTCGTTGCCGCGCTCGACCGCGACCTGGTTCCAGCGGAGCAACTCGCCGTGGTCGGCGTACAGTGTCGCCGTCATCGCCATCTCGATGGCCTCGTCATCCACGGGGATGAGCGCCTGCATGAATGCGACGTCGAACGCATCCCCGTTCAGGCTGGACAGCCTCGCCACCGTCGGGTCCGCAGTCCCCGTCGATGGGGCAGCCGCGGAGGTCAGTGACACAGCCGTGAGGACCCATCCAATCACAAGCGCGATCCGCATCGTCCACCACTCCCCAAGGGTATTCGACATCGATCGCTGTACGCGATCTCTTCCTATGTTATGCCCCAGATCGGCCCATGCCAGGCGCCCCGGTCACAGACACGTGATTCTCGGAGGAGGTGTTTGCGATCGGGGAGAACCTCTGCCCTAGGCGACCGTCGCGGAGATCATCCCGACCGGCTGAGGTGTGATGAAGTTGGCGCGACTCCAGCACGTCTCGTCACCGTACCCGATGGGAAAGGCCAACGAAGTGCGGGCTTTCTACGGAACGCTTCTCGGCCTGACGGAGATCCCACTGCCCAACAGCCTCAAGGATCGGCAATTGGTGTGGTACACGGCCGGCCCCGACAGCCTTGAGCTGCACTTTTTCCCCGGGACGCCCGATCCGGAGCATCCGCGCCACCTCTGCCTCGAGGTCGAGGACGTCGAGAGCATGCGCCGCCAACTTGCGGCAGCCGGCCACCGCCCCTACGACACGGTGGCGATCCGGAATCGGCCGCGCTTCCTCTGCCGTGACCCGTTCGGAAACCTGATTGAATTCACGACGATCCTTGGTGAGTATAGCGGATAGCGTCACCGTTCTCCCACGCGTTCCCGCATAGCCTCGGCCTCTGTTTGACGGCAGCAAATGACCATCCGTCGAGCCCGGCATCCGATTTGTGGTATCGTGGAGTTGAGCGATGCGCGCCACCCGCGCACGGCGGCCGCGACCATCACCGGCGTACCACAGCGGCCGCAGAAGGGACTGGCCATGGATGCCGACCGTTCCAAGGAAGTAGCCACGTTGGCCGGAGGGTGCTTCTGGTGCCTCGAAGCCGTCTTCGATGACGTGAAAGGCGTAGACCAAGTGGACTCTGGCTACTCCGGCGGCACCGTTCCTGATCCGACCTATCGTCAGGTCTGTACCGGCACGACGGGGCATGCCGAAGTCGTCCAGGTGACGTTCGACCCGCAAGTCATTTCCTTTAAAGAACTGCTGCAGCTATTCTTCACGGTCCACGATCCCACCACGCTCAACCGCCAAGGCCCGGACGTCGGCACACAGTACCGTTCCGCGATCTTCTATCACAGCCCGGCGCAAAAGGCGATAGCCGAGCAGGTGATCAAGGAGATGACCGCGGCACAGGTTTGGCCCTCCCCCATCGTTACCGAGGTGACGCCGTTCTCGACGTTCTACAAGGCGGAGGACTATCACCAAGAATACTTCAAGTTCAATGGCGAGCAGCCGTACTGTCGGGCGGTCGTCGCTCCCAAGGTGGCAAAATTCCGTAAACAGTTCCGGGAGAGACTCAAGGGAGCACAGAACGTGTCCCTCGGATAACGGGAGCGGCCCTGCGCGGCGAACTGGTGCTCACGGTGGCAGAGCAGCGCCGGTGACGTACGATCTGCTCCTCAAGAACGGCACCCTCATCGACCCTGCCCAGGGGAGACATGCCCGCATGGATGTCGCCTTCAGCGCGGGCCGGGTCGCAGCGGTGGGCGCGGATCTTCCAAGCCGCGAGGCCGCGGAAGTCGTGGACTGCACCGACCGGATCGTAGCCCCGGGCATGATCGACCTACACGTCCACGTGTTCTGGGGCGTCAGCCACTATGGAATCGAGGCCGATCCGCATTGCATCGCCAAAGGCGTCACCACCGCCGTCGACGCCGGATCCGCGGGCTCGGACACCTTCCCCGGCTTTCGCAAATATGTGATCGAGGTGACCGCGACGCGCCTGTTCGCCCAGCTCAATATCTCCTCCCAGGGGATGTTGACCAGCGAGATCGGCGAACTGCATGAGATCAAGTACGCCAACGTGCAAAAGGCCATCGCCATGATCGAACAGCATCGCGACGTGATCCTGGGCGTCAAAGTGCGGCTGACGAGGCAGAGCATCGTGAGTGAAGCCGCGGGGATTCGGCCCCTGCACCTTGCCCGCGAGGCCGCGGACGCGGTGGGCCTGCCCATCATGGTCCATCCTCAAGAAGCGTGGTGCCACTCGCTGGATGATATCCTGACGGTCATGCGGGAGGGCGACATCCTGACCCACTGCTTCCACGGGTTGTCGCACGGCATCCTCGACGCAAACGGCCACGTCCGTCGCTCGGTGCGCGAGGCGATGGCACGCGGGGTGGTCTTCGATGTTGGACACGGTCGGGGCAGCTTCAGTTGGGACATCGCCGAGCGGGCCCTCGCCGAGGGTGTCGAGCCTCAGACGATTTCAAGCGACCTCCACGCCTATAATGTCAACGGCCCCGCCTACGACCTTGCGACCACGGTCAGCAAGTTTCTCTATCTCGGGTTTTCGATCGACCATGCGCTTGAGAAAGTCACTGCGACGCCTGCTCGCGTCATCCACATGGCCGACCGGATCGGCACGCTCCAGGTAGGCGCATGGGGGGACGCCGTCGTCTTCGATCTGCAGGAGGGGCGATTCGACCTGATCGATTCGCACGGGGGGCGGCGCGTCGGGCGCCAACGGCTGGCCCTCGCGACGGTCGTCAGGGCGGGGCACACGTACCGATAACTGCGCGGAGGGACGACGCATGTCCACCGACAAGCCGTTGCCGCACGCGTCTTTGGGCGGCACATTCGTCATCGGCGGGGATCTCACCGTGAACCGGCTCGGCTTCGGCGCCATGCGGATCACGGGGCCCCGCGTGCTTGGCGAGCCGGCCGACCGCGCGCAGGCCAAGGCGCTCCTTCGTCGGGCCGTCGAGCTGGGGGTCACCTTGATGGATACGGCGGATTCATACGGTCCCAGCGTCTCCGAGGAGTTGATCGCCGAGGCGCTGTATCCGTACCCGGCGGACCTCGTCATCGCCACGAAGGGAGGATTCATCCGCCGAGGGGGCGGCTGGATCGCCAATGGCCGGCCCGCACACCTCCGGGAGGCCCTCGAGGGGAGCCTCCGACGCCTCCGGGTGGACAGGATTGATGTGTACCAGCTCCATACCGTGGATCCAGGGGTCCCAATCGAGGACTCCATCGGCAGCCTCCGCGACCTGCAGGCTCAGGGCAAGATTCGCCACATTGGGGTGTCGAATGTCGACGTCGAGGAGCTCGCGCGCGCCCGGACCATTGCACGGCTGGTGTCGGTCCAGAACCGCTACAGCCTGTCGGATCGCGAATCCGACGACGTCGTCGCGGCGTGCGAACGAGACGGACTGGCGTTTCTCCCCTGGTACCCTTTGGCGACCGGAACCCTCGCGCGGCCACGCAGCGGCCCCGTTGAACGCATTGCACGCATCCACCAGGCGACGCCCGCCCAGATCGCGCTGGCCTGGCTGCTCAAGCGGGCGCCGGTGATCCTCCCGATTCCGGGAACGTCCTCCATTGCGCACCTGGAAGAAAATATCTCGGCGGCGCGTATTCAGCTCAGTCCCGAGGAGTTCGAGGCCCTGACCGGCTAAGCCACGACGGCGTGGAGGTGACACGGCGGGTACGCTGGGCAGGGGGGTTTGGCCCGAGCGCCCGCGAACTCCCTGATGATGTTCTCCCCCGACCCCGTACGCTTCGCCCACGCCCCGGCCGTTGCCGCAGCCTTAGAACGGGTGCTGAATGGCAGCGCCCTCACGCGCGAAGAGGCCTGTGGATTGATCGGGTGCCCCGACGATGACCTGCCGGCCGTATGTGCCGCCGCCTGGGCGCTGCGCGTGCGGGGCAAGGGCCGGACGGTGACCTTTTCTCCTAAAGTGTTCATCCCACTCACCCAGCTGTGCCGCGACACCTGCGGGTACTGCACATTTCGGGCCGACCCCAAAGACGCACCACGGTTGTACATGACCCCAGAAGAGGTGCTCGAGGTGGCGCGGGCAGGCGAGCGGCTCGGGTGCACCGAAGCGTTGTTCACGCTTGGCGAACGGCCGGAGCAGCGGTTTCCAGAGGCGCGCCAGTGGCTCGCGGGCCGCGGCCACCGGAGCACCCTCTCCTACCTGCGCGAGATGGCCGCCCTGGTGCTCCGAGAGACGACCCTCCTGCCACATCTCAACCCGGGGACGATGAGCCGCGCGGAGATGGCGGCCCTGCGCGATGTGAGCGCTTCGATGGGCCTCATGCTGGAGAGCGTGAGCGAGCGGCTGTGCCAGGCAGGGGGACCGCACGAGCATGCCCCGAGCAAGCACCCGCGCGCCAGGTTGCGGACCCTTGAGGCGGCGGGCGCGCTGCGCGTACCGTTTACAACCGGATTGCTCATCGGGATCGGCGAGACGCCAGACGAGCGCATCGACGCGCTCATGGCCATCCGCGAATCCCACGCGCGGTGGGGGCACGTCCAAGAAGTCATCATTCAAAACTTCCGGGCCAAGCCAGGCACGTCCATGGCCTCGGCCCAGGAGCCGCAGACGCCGGACACTGTGCGGACCGCAGCCGTGGCGCGACTCCTTCTTGGGCCAACGGCGAACATTCAAGTACCTCCCAACCTCACCGCGCGGGGGTTCCCCGTCTATCTCGAAGCCGGCATCAACGACTGGGGCGGCATCTCCCCCCTCACGATCGACTACGTCAATCCAGAAGCGCCGTGGCCGCAGATCTCCACCCTGCGCGCCCGCACCGAGGCTGCCGGGGACATTCTGAAGCCCCGGCTCCCCGTCTACCCTGAGTACCTACTCCACCGGCCGGAATATATCGCCCCGTCACTCCGGGATCGCGTGCAAAACGCTGCGGATTCCGACGGATATGCCAAGGGAGGTCTCGTGGACAATGGACGCGCTTCAGCCTGATCCCACCGTCTCGCTCGACCGCCTGCTCGGGGAGGTTGCCCCGACCGTGGCCCGCATCCTTGAGCGCGCGCTGTCGCGTACCGAGATTACGGTGGATGAGGCCGAAACGCTGCTGGGCGCCTCAGGCCGCGAACTGGCTGTTCTCATGGCCACGGCCGACCAGCTGCGCCGCGAGACGGTCGGCGACACCGTCACGTACGTCGTCAACCGCAACATCAACTTCACGAATGTCTGTATCAAGGGCTGCGGCTTCTGCGCCTTCAGCCGCGACTTCCGAGAAGAGGAAGGGTATTTCCTGCCCGAGGAGGAGATCGTCCGCCGCGCGCGCGAGGCCTGGGACCTTGGGGCGACCGAGGTGTGCATCCAAGCCGGATTGCCGCCCAAGATGGACGGCGACTTGTACATCCGGCTCACCCGCGCGCTGAAGACGGCGATCCCCGGCATCCACATCCACGGGTTTTCTCCGGAAGAGGTCCTCTATGGCTCGATACGATCCGGGCGCACCATCCGCGCTTACCTTGAGGAACTGAAAGCCGCGGGCGTCGGGAGTCTGCCGGGCACCGCGGCGGAGATCCTCGATGATGACTTGAGAGACCGTATCGCTCCGGGTCGCATTCGGACGGCTCAGTGGATCGAGGTCATCACGACCGCGCACGAGCTGGGAATCCCGACAACCTCTACCATGATGTTCGGCCACGCGGAGACCCGGGCGCATCAGGCCCGCCACCTCATCCTCCTGCGGGACCTCCAGCGCCGGTCGGGCGGGTTCACGGAGTTTGTCCCGTTGAGCTTCGTCCATACCGAGGCACCGATGTGGCGCGATCATCCCCTTCCTGGATTGCGACCGGGGCCGACCGGCATGGAGGTCTTCCGGGTTCACGCCACGGCGCGCATCGTCCTCAACCAGACGATCCCCAACCTCCAGGTCTCGTGGGTGAAAGAAGGTCCGCGGCTCGCCCAGTTGTTGCTCGCCGCCGGAGCGAATGACCTGGGAGGAACCCTCATCAACGAGAGCATCTCGACGTCGGCGGGGGCGGGGTACGGCCAGCTGGTGCCGCCGGCCGAGCTGCGCCGGTGGATCCGGGACATGGGGCGCACCCCGGCGGAACGTTCGACCACCTATCAGCTGCGCCGTGTTTTCGATCAGCCTGAGGCGGATCGCCCCGAGGCCCTCGATGCTGCCGCCGCGGACGCGGGACGGTTCGGGAGCTACCGCGAACTCGTCAAGATGGATCGGTACCGGTATCGGCACGGCGCACGAGAAGGGCAAAAAACTGCTCAGTAGCGAGGGTGGAGCCGCGCCTCGGGCCTGGGTGCCGGCCCCTGCCCCGCCGAGCGAAGGGTAACCAACGGAGGGCGAGAATGAAATGACGGAGCGTGCCCAATGAGCACACGTCGAGTGGTTCTCACAGGAGCGGCCGGATATATCGCTCAGCGCATGTACCCGGAGCTCAGCAAGCGGTGGGAGGTAGTCCCCATCGACGTTCGAACCACGACCCGGGACGGCAAGACGATCCCGGGGATGGTGGTCGCCGATCTGACTCAGCCGGACCGGAATCAATATCGTCATCACTTCCGCGGGGCCGATGCCGTCATCCACTGCGGATATGTGAGCGCGCCCGGCCTCGATGCGAACACCTGGCAGAACAATAGCGATGCCAAGTTCTGGGCCGAGCACCAGAATGTCGCACTCGCCTACAACGTCTACAAGACGTCGCTCGAGGAGGGCGTCCGCCGGGTGGTGGTGGCCAGCTCCAATCACGCCGGGGACTACTACGAGCGCCTCATCTGGGCGGGGATGATGGAGATGGTCACGCCGGAGATGCCCCCGCGCTCCGACAACTGGTATGGGTGGGCCAAGGGCGCGTACGAGCTGCTCGGATTCGTGTTCGCGACGGGTCGGGTCGACGGCCGGAAGCTCGAGATCGTGCAGTGGCGGATCGGCGGGCCGCGCGACGATGATATCGACGGGGTGAAGCCGGGGGACATCAAGACCATGCATCGTGCGCTCGGAGCCTACCTCTCCAGACGCGACCAGGTGCAGCAGGCTATCCGGATGGTCGAGACCGAGCAGATCGCCGACCCCCACGGCATCCCCTTCCTGATCGTGTATGGCATCAGCGGGAACACCCACCGCTTTTGGAGCATCGCCAACGCCCGCCAGAAGATCGGCTACAGCCCGGAGGACGACAGCCAGGTGAACTTCGCCGACAAGATCGCCGCGATTGCCCGCGCGGCCGGCACCCCAAGCGACGGACCGCCGGCCCGCAAGAAATAGCGTCTCTGGAGGAGCGCGCATGACCACGCCGCACAGAGCCGACCACGTAGGGAGCTTTCTGCGGCCGCCCGAGCTGCTCGAGGCACGCCGCGCAGCGGCGGACCCGGAGCGCCTCCAGGAGATCGAGGATCGTCACATCCGGCGCGTGCTCGCCAAGCAGCAGGAGCTGGGATTCGACGTCTTCACCGACGGTGAGCTGCGGCGGCGCAACTTCATGAGCGACTTCACGGATGCGGTCGACGGCTTCGACCACGAGGACGCGGTCGCCCGGACGTGGCAGGCCGGGCGCGCGGCGGGCGCGGCCGTCAGCAGCGTGACCGGGATCGTCACGGGCAAGCTCCGGCAACTCCGGCGCCTGACCGGACTCGAGCTCCCCTTCCTCCGCGCGCACTGCCCCGGGGCGATCAAGATGACCCTCCCGAGCGCCACGCAGTTCCCCGCGATCGCATACAAGCGGGGCGTGACCGACAAGGTATATCCGAATCATTCCGCCCTCCTGTGGGACATCGTCGCCATCGCGCGGGGCGAGGTACAGGCGCTGGCCGCGGAAGGCGTGCAGTACATCCAGATCGACGCTCCCCGCTACAGCTACTACGTCGACCCCAAATGGCGTGACTATCTCCGGACGGAGATAGGGCTGGAGCCGGACGCGGCCTTGGACGAGGCGATCCGGGCGGACAACGCCTGCCTGGAAGGCGCCCGCGGCGCGGGGGTCATGCTGGCGATGCACCTCTGCCGCGGCAACAACCGCAGCCACTGGTACGCCGAAGGCGGCTACGATCCGATCGCCGAGAAGTTGTTCGGCACGCTCCAGGTGGACCGCTTCCTGCTGGAGTACGATGATGAGCGCTCCGGCACGTTCGAGCCACTCCGGTTCATCCCTCGTGGCAAGGCCGTGGTCCTCGGGCTCGTCAGCAGCAAGCGACCTCAACTCGAATCGCAACGCGAGCTGATCAGACGGATCGAGGAGGCGTCGCGGTACGTCCCGATCGAGAACCTGGCACTCAGCCCCCAGTGCGGGTTCGCTTCCACGATGGAGGGCAACCTCCTCACCGAGGACGACCAGTGGGCAAAGCTCCGCCTCGTAGCCGAGACTGCGCGGGAGGTGTGGCACTAGGCTGCGTCCCGCTCCACCCGCCAGTCTCATCGTCGACAGCCGCGGGCACCTCAACCCCGCGGTGTCAGGAGGTGCGTAGGTATGCGAACTGCCGCATTGGCGATCGCGATCGCATTGCTCGCCGCCGGCCTGCCACTCGCGGGGGGGGCGGGCGCTCCCCCGGCTGCCGCAAAGATTGGCTCGGTCATCCCTCTCACCGGCCGGTATGCGAGCGCCGGAGCTCAAGTGAAGGCCGGCTACGAGATCGCCATCGAGGACTTCAATAACCGGGGTGGGGTTCAGGTCGGGGGCCAGCGCGTCCCGCTTGCGTTGACCGTCGTCGACGACGAATCCGACCCCACAAAGACCGTGAGCCGGCTCGAAGCGCTCGCCGCGCAGGGCGTGATCGCCTACCTCGGGGGGGCGGGCAGCGATCTGCACGCTGCCGCAGCCGCCGTAGCGGAGAAAAACAAGATTCCATACTGTGGCATAGGCTTCGCGCTCCACGCCGTCCACGAGCACGGATTCCGGTATCTCTTCTCCCCCTTCCCAAAGTCCCCCGATCTCGCGAGCGAGACCTACCGGTTCATGAACGCCACCATTCTCACAGACCAGCGACCGAGGCGCATCGCGATCTTTCAGGAGCGGACCGACTGGGGGCGCGAGCTCGGAGACATCTGGACCGCCCGGTCCCGTGAAAACGGCTACGAGGTCGTCCTGCGTGCCGACTATACACCGCTGTCGCGCGACTTCTCGGACATCATCCTCCGGGCCAAGAGCGCGGGAGCAGACGCCGTGCTTTCCGTCCCTAACCCGCCGGACGGCATCACCCTGGTGAGACAGATGAAGGAACTGGACTTCAACCCCAAGCTCATCATGATGCTGAGGGCGGCGGACGCCGTCAGCTGGACTCAAGCCCTGGGCAAGGATGGGGACGATGTGGTGTTGGGCCCGGGATGGCACCACGCCATTCGGTTCCCCGGAGTCCAGGACCTCAACGCGAAGCATCAACAGCGCTTCGGCAGGCCGGCCGACGTGCTCGTCGGTCCCGCGTATGCCTGCGTCCAGATCGTGACGAACGCAATGGAGCGGGCAGGAAAGTTGGATCCCACGGCGATCCGCGATGCCATGGCGACGACGAATCTGCAGACGGTCGTCGGCTCGGTGCGGTTTCGGCCGGATGGGACCGGGATCGTGCGCACGGTATTCGTACAGTGGCAGGCGGGAAAGCAGGAGCTGGTGTGGCCCAAGGACCTCGGAGCCGAGCGCATTCTCTATCCCGTGCCCCCCTGGCGTGGCCGCTAGCCCGGTACCCCTGCTCGAGGTCCGAGGCCTCGCGAAAACGTTCGGTGGGCTCCGCGCCGTGGACGGCCTCTCGTTCGCGGTGGGAGATGGAGAGATCCTAGGCCTCCTCGGTCCGAATGGGTCGGGGAAGACCACGGTCTTCAACCTCGTCGCGGGAACATTCCCGTCGGACGCCGGCGAAGTATACTTCTCCGGCCGCCAGATCACGAGGTGCGCCGCGAGCCTCAGGGCGACATTGGGCATCGCCCGCACGTTCCAGCTCGCTCGCACGCTCCCGAATCTCAGCGCCCTGGATAACGTGCTCGTGGCCGGCCTCTACGGACGTGAGCGATCGCCGTCGTTGTCTCACGCTCGCACGGAGGCGCTGAAGCTGCTCACCTTGCTGGGGATCCGCGACAAGAGCGGCCACCCGGCTGCAAGGTTGACGCTCGCCGAGCGGAAGCGGTTAGAGATCGCCCGCGCCCTCGCCACGCGTCCACGCCTGTTGCTCCTCGACGAGCCGGCCGCAGGTCTGAACACCCCCGAGGTCGATGCGGCGCTCGCGTTGTTCGGCCAGATTCGGGCCGGAGGGATCACGCTGGTCATCGTTGAGCACAACGTCCGCGCCGTCCGGGCTGTGTGCGATCGCGTGGTCGTCCTCAACGCCGGGAAGAAGATCGCGGAGGGGGTGCCCGCGGAGGTTCTCGAACATGCTGAGGTCGTCCAGGTCTATCTTGGAGGGGTGTGATCGGATCACCCAGCCGCTGATCGATCCCCATGACCATCCTCTTGCAGAATACGATCTTTGGCGTCCTGGTCGGCGGCCTGTACGGCCTCGCGGCGATGGGCCTGTCGCTCGTCTTTGGCGTGCTCAAGATGCTGAACGTCGCCCATGGCGAGTTGATCATGCTGGGCGGCTACGTCGGATTCTGGCTCTTTACGCTGTGGAAGATCGACCCGTTCGCCTCTCTCGTGCCCAGCGCGATCGCATTGTTTCTGGCCGGCATCCTCCTCTACCAAGTGCTGTTCCGCCGCCTCATCTATTTCCCCGAAGAGACGAAGATCAAGAACTCGATCCTGATCGGCTTCGGTCTGGCCCTCGTCGTGCAGACGCTCGCCATCCTGGCCTGGAAGGCGGATGAGCGGGCGATCACCACCCCATATGCCGGCGTGATCTTCCCGATCGCCGGCATCGTCGTCCCGCTCGCACGGCTGGGGGCGCTGGGAGTCGCCTTCCTTGCCCTCGGAGGGCTACACCTGTTTCTCCACCGCACCCTCCCGGGCAAGGCGATCCGAGCGACGGCAGAAGACGTCGAAGCGGCGTCCCTCGCCGGGATCCCGGTCCCCGCGGTCTTCCTGGCGGCGTTTGGCCTGGGGAGTGCCCTCGCCGGGATCGCGGGAACGTTGGTCAGCATGACGGACGCCATCAGCCCGACGATCGGTTTGAGCTGGACGCTCAAGGCGTTGATCGTCGTAGTCCTCAGCGGCCTGGGAAACGTCTTCGGCACGTTTGTGGCGGGGCTCTTCCTGGGCGTGGCCGAGTCCATGAGTGGGTTCTTCCTGGGCAACGCGTACCGAGAGGTGATGGGCCTGGTGCTCTTCCTCTTCGTACTCAGTCTTCGCCCTCAGGGACTGTTCACGAGGGGATAAGCGTGGCCCGCCGAGTCGTACATGGCGTGTTGTTCGCAGGCGTCATCGCGATCCTGTCGTTGCTCCCGTTGTTGACTGGAAATCGGGCGATCCTGAACTGGGCGTTCCTGGTGCTGTTGTATGCCGCGGTGGCCCAGAGCTGGAACCTGCTGGGCGGGTTTGGCGGCCAGGTGAATCTGGGTCACGCCGCCTTCTTCGGCCTCGGCGCGCTGGTGACGCGGGTGCTGTGGCTGGGCGGCCTTCCGCTCGCCGTGGCGCTTCTCGCGGGGACGGCGTCGGCGACCACGATGGGCGTCCTCGTTGGAATCCCCGCACTGCGCCTGCGGGGACCGTACCTGGCGATCGGGACACTCGCGGTTGCGGAGATTCTACGAATTAC
>DASSXJ010000016.1 GCA_035703895.1 bacterium
AGCAGATCATAGACCGCGTCCTGATGCCAGCTGGCGTGCCGAAACTCCATCGCCACGTACGGGAGCGGCCGGAGCGTGGAGAGGAAACTCTCGAGCAGCGCGAGGTCGCAGCGCAGCGACGGCGGCAACTGGAAGAGCACCGGCCCGAGACGCTCGCCGAGCTCGGTGACGCGTTCGTGCAGCCAGCGGACATCATCGTCCACGTCGCGGAGCCGCTTGGAGTGGGTGATCCGGCGGTGCGCCTTGATCGCGAATCGGAAGGACGGTGGGCTCTGCGCCCTCCAATCCTCCAGCATCTTGGTGGTCGGCATCCGGTAGAACGACACGTTGATCTCCACGGTCGGAAGGCGCTCGCCGTAGAACGCGAGCATGCGGTCCCCTTTGAGGTCCGCGGGGTAGAACCCGGGCTTCCACTCCGCGAACGCGAACCCGGACGTGCCGGCGAGGACGCCGGCGCCGGGGTCGCGAGGAGGCTCCACAGACGAACCGGGCGGCATCGGCGCCGGCTACCCTCTTCGCTCGAGGAACCGGATGACGTCCCGGCGGGTCGGGACGTCGGCGAGCGCGCAGCGCTGCGCGGCCGCCGCGGAGGCAAATGTGATCGCGTATCCTTCGTCCTGGCCTTCCGCCATGGCGAGCGCGAACGCCCCGTGGAAGACGTCCCCGGCGCCCGTGGTGTCTCGGACCGTGACTCGAAACGCGGGGACGCTCCCGCCCGGATACGCCACTCCGCCGGCCCCGAGCGTCACCGCGCCCCAGACGCCAAGATCGGAGACGCGCTTCAACATCGTCTCCACCCCGCCGCACGCGGTGGCCAGCTCCTCGTCGGCGATGACGTGGGTCGCGAGATGCGCGAGCCGCCAGGCCTCCGGCGTATCCTGATCGAGATCCAGCACCACCGGGAGCTCGCGCCGGCGCGCCGCCTCGGCGAACAGAATCGCGCCCGCCGGCCATCGGGCATCGACGAGCACCGCATCCGCCGACTCGAGCGCGTCGAGCGGGAGCCACCCGGGGTCCTCGGGCAGCGCGGTCCCAAGATACGGGAAGATATAGCGCTCGCCGTCCCGGTCGATGAGAATGCCGCTCACCGGCGTGCGGGCTCCCGGACACGCCCGAAACGCGAGGGTGTCGACGCGATCGGCCCGCAAGAGCGCAGCGACCTGCTCCCCGGTCGCATCGTCTCCCCGCCTGCCGACGAAGATCGCCTCCCCGCCCAAGCGCGCCACGGCGACCGCGCCCACCGCGGCCGGCCCTCCGACATCGGTGCGATGCGCGGTGACCGGGGTCCGCGCCCGCACCGGAGGGAACTCCGCCGCCCAGAACCGGTGGTCCAGACAGGCGTAGCCGAGGACCGCGACCCGGGCCACGCCTATCCCTCCCCCCTGAGGAGCAGTCCCTGGGTACGGGCGACGTGCATCACGATGGCAAACACCGCGGCGGCGACGAGCAGCAACACGACATTCTCTCCGAGGGCCCACCCCACACGATCCCATGCGATCCCGCTTCCGCTGAGGACCATCCGCATCCCCTCGAAGGCATGCGTGGTCGGCAACGCCAGCGCGACCGGCCGGAGAGCCGCCGGCAGGACCGCGACCGGATAGAACACCGCCGAGAACGGTTGAAAGAGGAACGGAATCGCCCACGCGAGCGTCTCGGCGCCCTGGCCGAACCGCAGAATCATCGCGGTGGTAATCACGCCGATGCCCCAGGCCGAGAGGAGCAGGTTGAGCACGAAGGGGATGAGCGGCAGGCCGTACTGAAAGATATTGAAGGTGTAGAGCGCGAGTGCCAGGGCCGACAGCAACAGCCCGGTCACGATCACTTTCATCACGCCGAGCAGCAGCATCGCCAAAATGAACTCGAGGGTGCTGATCGGGCTCACAAAGACGTTGATGAGATTCCGGGTCCAGATGTCCTCGAGGAACGATACCGAGATCGCCTGCTGGGCGCGGAAGAAGATGTCCCACAGGATCAAGCCCCCCAGGAGGAAGGCGACGGCGAGCGCCCCCCCTCCACGCAGGCGGCCGATGTAGACGCTGAGGAAACCCCAGACCAGGAGATCCATGACGGGCCAGTAGATGATCTCCAGCATCCGGATCATGCTGCGGCGATACAGGTAGAGTTGCCGCAGCAGCAGGGCGAAGATGCGCTCGGCGCTGAGGCTCCTCACGATGCCGCCCCGTGTCGCGCCACATCGAGGAACATCTCTTCGAGGGTGGCCCTGGCAAATCGCCGCAGCACGTCGCCCGGCGCGCCGTCGGCGATCAGGCGGCCCCGGTGTAGAAAGAGGATGCGGTCGCTCAGCCGCTCGACCTCCTGCATATTGTGGGAGGTGTAGAAGATCGTCATCCGCCGTTCTGTGCGGGTCGCGCGCAGGCTCTCCCGGACGCGGTCGGCGCTGTCGGGGTCGAGGCTGCCCGTCGGTTCGTCCAGAAAGAGGACCTCGGGATCGTTGAGCAGCCCCTTCACGAGACCCAGGCGCGTCCCTTCCCCGGAGGAGAGTCGACCCGTGGGACGGCGCCGCATCTCCGTGAGCCCGAACCGAGCCAAGAGACCGTCGATCCGCCGCCGGGCGTCGCGGACTCCATAGAGATGGGCGAACACGCTCAGGTTCTCGTCGACGGTCAGGTTCCCCGGCAGCGCTACATACGGGGACGTGAAGTTGACGCGCGCGAGAATCCGCTGTCGCGCCGCCGGCATCGGCAGCCCGAGCACCTGGACCTGACCGGACGTCGGCAGGAGGAGCCCCAGCAGCATGGCCAGCGTCGTGGTCTTGCCGGCGCCGTTCGGCCCGAGGAACCCGACGATCTCGCCGGGGGCCACGGCGAATGTGAGGTCGTCGACCACCGTGACGGACCCGAACCGTTTGGTCAGGTGCTCGACGCTGATAACGTTCATGACGGCGAGGAAGAGCCGCGTGACGGCAGCACACCAGCATTATACACTCAGGACCGGGGGTGACTGCTCGTGGGCGAGATCGTGCTCGACGCGGCCCTTCCGATGGACGATCTGCGCGGCGCCGGAACCGCCGCCCGGGCCGCGGAGGACGCCGGGTTTGCCGCGCTGTGGGCCAACGAGACGAAACACAACCCGTTTATCAAGCTGACGCTGGCGGCCACCTCGACCTCGCGCATCCTGCTCGGGACCAGCGTCGCGATCGCGTTTCCCCGCAGCCCGACCGTGATGGCGCACCTCGCCTGGGACCTTGCCGCGCTGTCGGGCGGCCGGTTCATCTTGGGGGTGGGCACGCAGGTGAAAGCCCACATCGAGCGGCGGTTCGGCGTGCCGTGGGATCCCCCGGTCCCCAAACTCCGCGAGTACATCCAGGCGATGCGGGCGGTGTGGCGATCGTGGCAGGAGGACGCACCGCTCCGCGTCGAGGGCCGCTATTACCGGCTGAGCCTGATGACCCCCTTCTTCAACCCGGGCCCGATCGATCATCCGGCGATCCCGGTGTACATCGCCGGGGTCAATCCTCTCTTGTGCCGGCTGGCCGGGGAGGTCGCCCAAGGGTTTCATGTCCACCCGTTTCATACCGTGCGCTACGTGACGTCGGTCGTGCACCCGAACGTTACGCGAGGGCTCCAGGCCGGTGGGCGGCACCGGGATGCCATCGAACTCGTCGCCCCGGTGTTCGTTGCCCCCGGCGACACGGCCGAGGAGCAGCTGGAAGAGCGCACCCGCGCCCGCGCGCAGATCGCGTTCTACGCCTCGACCCCCACGTATCAGATCGTGCTTCGGACGCACGGCTGGGACGAGATCGCCGGGCGACTCCAGCGGATGGCCGCGCAGCGGAAGTGGGACGAGATGGCGGCGCAGGTGCCGGAGGAGCTGCTCGACGCCGTGGTCATCCGCGGTTCGTGGGAGGAGGTCGGCCGGCAGTTGAGGCGCCGCTACGCCGGCGTCCTGGACCGCGTGGCCTGTTACCGGCCGTTTGCCCAGGCGGAGCTCCCGAAGTGGCGCCGCCTGGTCGCCGGCTTCCACAGCGGATGACCTGAGCATGATCTCGCGCGCGCTGCTCCGGGGGCAGCTGTACGCCCTCGCCGCAACCTCGATCTGGAGCACGAACTACATCATCGGCCGCCTGCTCCGCGACTCGGTGACCCCCGCGACGATCTCGGCGAGCCGGGCGCTCATTGCCGGCGTGCCGCTCGCGGGGTGGCTGTTGGTCACCCAGGGATGGCCGCGCCCCGCCCGTCCCGTCCTCCGCCAGCTGGCCGTCCTCGGTTTTTTGGGGATTTTTGCGAGCCAGTACCTCACGTATCTCGCACTCCACTGGAGCCTGGCGACGAACGCGATCATCCTCAACGCGGCCAGCCCGCTCGTGACCGCCGGGCTCGCGGTCGCCGCCGGCTTCTTCCCCTTCTCGCGCGGACTGTTCGTGGGCCTTGTGATCTCGGCGATCGGCGCGGCGGCTGTAACGGCGTTGGGTGCGGGGACCGGCGGGCACCTCGAGATGGATCCCGGCGCCTTGTTCGTGATCGCCAGCATGGTGACGTGGGGGTTCTACAACCTCGGCGTGCAGCAGGTGAGCCGCGATCTGGCTCCCCTGTGGATCACGGCCGGCGCGATGCTGGCCGGATTTCCGTTCCTGCTCGGGGCGATCGCGCTCGAGCACCCGCCGCATCTTTTGTACACAGTACGCGCCCACCTCCCCATCCTCGCTTATCTCGCGATCGGGCCGTCCGCCATCGCCTACGCGTGCTGGAATGCCGCCGTGCGGGACCTCGGCGCGTCGTATGCGATGATGTTCAACAACCTCCTGCCGATCTTCGGGATGCTCCTCGGCAGCCTAGTCCTGCACGAACGGGTGACCGTCGTGCAGATCCTCGCCTCGGGGTTCATCATCGCAGGCATCGTCATCGCATACCGGGCGCTCCCCGCGACGCCGGTCCCCGCCCGCGCATCCGGCCGGCGCAACGCACGGTCTCCGCGGGGCGCCTCTCCCTGAGGGAGGCTTTGCATTCCGAGACCCGGTTCCATATACTCTTGTCTAAAGATCCGAACGCAGCAGAGGTCCGCCTCCCCCACACCCACTCATCTCATCCGCGACGAGGGTCGAGCGGTCTCGACGACATGGCGACCATTGCCTTTCACACGGTGACGAAGCAGTATCCGGGAGCCAGCCGGCCGGCGGTCGACGGGGTCACGTTCGAGGTCCCGGAGGGCACCGTGTGCATGCTCCTCGGGACCTCCGGCTCGGGAAAGACCACGCTCCTCCGGATGGTCAACCGGCTCATCGAACCGACGTCGGGCGCGATTCTCATCGACGCGCACAACATCCTCGAAGAGAACCCCATCCTGCTGCGACGCCGGATCGGCTATGTGATCCAGCAGGTTGGGCTGTTCCCCCATATGACCGTCGCCGAGAACATTCGCGTCACCGCGGAGATCGCCGGGTGGGGGCGCGCGCGTATGGCCGGCCGGGTGGACGAGCTGCTGCGGCTCGTCAGCCTCCCTCCGGATGAGTACCGGCATCGGTTCCCCCGCCAGCTGTCCGGGGGCGAGCAGCAGCGCGTGGGATTGGCCCGGGCGCTCGCGACCGATCCGGGCATTCTGCTGATGGACGAACCGTTTGGCGCGCTGGACGCGATCACCCGGTCCCGCATGCAGGAGGAGCTGCTCCGCATCCAGCGCGGAGTGCGCAAGACGATTCTCTTCGTGACCCACGACGTCGAGGAAGCGTTCCGCCTCGGCGATCATATCGCCGTCCTCTCCGAAGGGAAGCTCGTCCAGCTCGGGACGCCCGTCGAGCTGCTCTCGAACCCCGCAAACGATTTCGTCCGCCGGTTGGTCGGTGCCGACAGCGTTCTCCGGCAGCTGGAATACCTGCCGGTGACGATGGCGCTCGACCCGAACGGCGCGGGACCGCCGGGCCGAACGGAGCGGGCGGCGGAACGGTGCCCGTCCGATGCGACGCTGCTCCAGGCGATGCTCACGCTGATCGAGACCAATGCGCCGGCGCTCGCGGTCTACGATGCGCATGGGGGCGGACTCCTCGGGCGGGTGACCCTGTCGAGCATCAACCGTGAGATCGCCAACGCCAGGGCGATCGGCGCGCCCCACGATGGCGCGGCGGAATGACGGCGACCGCGTAGCGGCGATGCACTACCTCCTGGACCCCCGCAGCTACGACTTGACCGATACCGGCAGCCTCCCGAATCTGCTGGTCCAGCACCTGACCATCGTCGGCGTCAGCATGGCGATCTCCCTGATCATCGCCCTGCCCCTCGGCGTCTGGATCGCGCGGCGCCGGCGGCTCTACCTGCCCGTCATCACGGTCGCCGGTTTCCTCTACACGATCCCCGGACTCGCCCTGCTGGGCTTCCTGGTTCCCGTCACCGGCCTCGGGACGACCACGATCATCATTCCCCTGGTGCTCTACGCACAGTTGGTCCTGATTCGCAACACCGTCGCGGCCGTCAACAGCATCGACCCCGTCCTGCTCGATGTGGGGCGCGCCATGGGGATGAACCGCGGCCAGGTGTTCCGGCGAATCACGGCCCCGCTTGCGCTCCCGATCATCGTCGCGGGCATTCGCGTTGCGACCGTGACGACGATCGGCATTGCCTCGCTGGGCGCCCTGGTCGGAGCCGGAGGGCTGGGGGATCTCGTCTTCGCCAGCCTGCAGAACGTCAACTACGACGAGGTCGTGGGCGGCGGGATCGTGATCGGTGTCCTGGCCGTCCTGGCCGACCTGCTCCTCCTCGCCCTGCAGACCGCCCTCAACCGGGGGCGGGGGCCCATTTCGACGGCGTAGCGGACGACGATGCTGTCAGGGCTTCTCCAATTCGTGACGGCGCCCGCGAACCGCTATCTGGATCACAGCCTGAGCTACATCGACCTCTGCGCGTCCTCGATCGTGCTGGCGATCGCGATCGGGGTACCCCTCGGGGTCGCGGTGGCGCGGCGTCCGGTCCTGGCGTTCGCGGCCGTCAACCTCAGCGGCCTCATGCGGGCGGTGCCGGTGATCGTGTTTCTGACGCTGGCGCTGCCTTACCTTGGGATCGGCTTTACCCCGTCCCTGGTCGCGCTGTCGGTGCTCGGGATCCCGCCGATCCTCTTGAACACGTACACCGGGATCCGCGGCATCGACCCCGTCATCGTCGACGCGGCGAGAGGCATCGGCATGACGCAGAGCCAGATCGTCCGCCGGATCCAGGCCCCGCTCGTGCTGCCCGTCATCGCCGCCGGCGTCCGCACCTCGGCCGTTCAGATCGTGGCCACGGCCACGCTCGCGGCGATCATTGGCGCCGGGGGGTACGGCGAGTACATTCTGGCCGGGCTCTATCAGGTGGACGTGGTCCAGATCCTCGCCGGCGCCGTCCCCGTGGCTGCGCTGGCGCTCATGGTAGAATTGGGCCTTGGGTGGGTCCAGCGGTTGGTGACGCCCGCCGGGCTTCGCGCACAACCGCTGGGCGACGGAACGCGATGAAAGGAGGGATGGGGAACAGGCGAGGCCGTCACACAACTCACGAGTGAGGGGGAGAGCAATGCGGACACGGGAAGAGTTATCGTGGATCAAGTTTGTGTCCCTATGCGTGATCGGCGCCGCGGTCGTCCTGGCCGCCGGGAGCGCGGGGTCCGGCGCCAGCATGGCCGACAACAGCAAGATTCACCTCACGATCGGCGGCAAGACCGATACGGAAGCCCAGCTGCTCACGAAGATCTACACGCTGCTGCTGCGCCACGCCGGATTCAACGTCACCGAAAAGGCGCGGCTCGGCACCAACGCCATCGTGCACAGCGCGATTACCACCGGGCAGATCGACCTGTATCCGGAATTCACGGCCACCGGATTGGCCCACCTGAAGATGAAGACCACGCACGACGCGGAAAAGGATTATCAGCTCGTCAAGGAAGGCTACGAAAAGCAGTTCCACATCACCTGGCTCGACAAATCGCCGCTGAACGACACCTACGGCATCTGCACCACCAAGCAAAAGGCGAGTGAGCTGCACGTCACCAAGATTTCAGAGCTCGCCTCCTTGGCCCCCAAGATGACCGTGGCCTCCCCGCCCGACGGGACGAGCGACCCCAACGTGCTCCCGGGCCTCAAGCCCACCTATGGGTTTACGTTCGGTAAGATCACCGTGGTGCAGGTCGCCCTGGCCTTCGATGCGGTGAAAGAGGGCAAGGCGGACTTCAACGTCTGCTACACGACGATGGCGTTGATCCCAAAGTTCAATTTCGTCCTGCTGGAGGACGACAAGAACCTGTTCCCGATCTATCTCCCGGCGCCGATCGTGCGGGACGCCACGCTCGCCAAGGCGCCCGATATCGCGACGGCCTTGAACAAGGTCGCGCCGAAGCTGACGACAGAAGTCAGCCAGCAGCTGCAGCTGCAGGTCGTAAACGGCAAGACGGTGACCGAGGTCGCCACCACCTGGTTGAAGAGCCAGGGCCTCCTGTAAGCGATCGCCTGAAGGCCCCGCTCCGGCGGCCCTCCGCGTCCAATGGACGGGAGGGCCGCTTCGTTTACGCGCTGCCGGTGAGGTTGACCGCCTTGACGTGCCCGTTCGCCATCTCCGCGAGGTCGAAGGTCACGGCGGCCGACGGCTCGAGGGTGGCCGGGTCCGTCCGGCAGTCGCTCCGGTGAAAGAACACCTCGCCCGCCTGCCCCGGGCTCACCACGAACCCGTACCCGCGCTCCGGATGGTACAGCTTGATGCGGCCGGACAGTCTGCGCGCGACGGTTCGGACGACCGTATGGGCGCTCTCCGCCCCGGACTCGCGCGCGTCGCGGCGGGGCGCGTCCCGCGGCACCTCGCCCCTCGACGTGCCGCCCTGCCGGGAAGCGTACGCCTCGATCCCAAGGTGCGCGGCAATGGCCCGCACCACCGACTCCAGACGGTCGAGCCGGGCCATGAGGTCTCCCGGCTCGGTGTGCGGAGGACGCGGACGGCGCGGCCGCGACGGCGGCGTGTCCCTCCGTACCCGCCGGCCTCTCCAGTTGCCTGCCTTCGCCACGATACCCCTCCGCCGTGCCTCAGACGCGGGTCCTTTCTTCGACGTCCCGGCCGCCATCCTCTCCAAGATACCCTCCGAAGATGGCATGCCCCGCGTGCATCCAGTAACAGTCGACCTGGGCGAAACTCGCCTCCCGCAGCCACTGCAATTGCTCTGCGAGACGGGCCGGTTGGTCGTACGGATCGGGCTTGCTCACCGCGTAATAGTTCCATCCGCCTCGGACGAACCGCCGGAGCGCCGCGGCTCCCCCGCGCCGGCCGCGGCTCTGCGCACGCGCAACATCGGTCCACTGGTCGGCAAAGAGCCGCTGGGCACGCGCGTTCACCGGGAGCACCAGATCGGCCAATAGAAAGGCGCCGCCGCGTTCGAGGCGCGCCGCCACGTCGGTAAACAGCCGCCGCTTCTCGGCGTCGGAGAGATGATGCACGACCAGGGAGGCCAGGACGCATCGCAGGGGCCGTGGAAGCGCTCTGCGCCAGGCGGTATCCGCCAGCTCGAACTCGCCCACCGCCGCGCGCCGCCCGAACGCGCGGAGGGTCGTCCGGAGGGCGGAGCGCATGCGTGCGGAGCCGTCGAGCGCGATGTACCGGCACGAAGGAAACGCGCGGAGCACGGCCCGGGCCAGGGCGCCCTGACCGGCGCCCAGCTCCACGACGGTGAACGCTTCCCTCCGCTCCGCGGGGATGAGGCTCGTCAACGTCCCGATTTGCACACGGCGCGAGGGCACGGCAATCTCTGCGACCGCGCCGAACGCCTCCGAGTCGGCTTCCGTCCAGCCCCACGTGGACGGAGCCTCCCGGGGACGCGCACCGCGGTTACCCGCCTGCTTTCTTGCGCGCATAATACCGCTGCGTCTTCGGCGTGGCATATCACCTCCGACCATGGGCACCCGACAGGTTATGCTGGACGTGAAACTTGTCCTCCACGATGGTGATCACTGCTGCACAGCTTCCGCGTGGGGACACCCACGGCCGCAATGACAGGAGCCCCACCCCCTTCCCACGAAACGGAAGCATCGGTCTACCAGCGAGGAGGCTCCTATATGGCGGAACGACCGCTCGAACTCATGATCCCGG
>DASSXJ010000017.1 GCA_035703895.1 bacterium
CAAAGGTGAATTGATCGAGCGGATCGTGGGCTACATGCCCAAGGAGCAACTCAAGAAGCGCATCGACGCGGCGCTGGCGTCGCGGGTCTGACGCGTGTCGAACGCCGG
Organism: bacterium; assembly: GCA_035703895.1. NCBI lineage: Bacteria > bacterium. Next base: position 109 of record DASSXJ010000017.1, read on the forward strand.
CCGGGTCATCTCCTGAGTCGAGGAGGCGCCGGCGGGCCGACCCGCCTTGCCGGCGCGCAGCCGGAGCGCGAAAGGACGCGATTGATGTCCGGGAACGTCACATTGGAAAAGATCCGAAGGCTGGCGCAGCGGCGCCAGGCCCTCTGGAGCAAGATGTCTTCACTTACGGCGGCCGACCGCGCGACGATCGTTCGGCTCACCAAAGAACTCGAGGCGCTGTGGGAGCACCACCGCGTTGAGCTCACCCGGCGCCGCGTGAGCCCGAGCCGGCGGCCGGCGAAAATCGGCGCCGGGTCACCCCGCAGAAGCACCGCCGCGTAGCACTCACCGAAGACCGCCTCCGCCGGAGGGACAAGTGAAGCCAAGGCGGTCGCCGCTCGTACTCGCGCTGGCGGCGGTTCTCCTTGCCTCCCCTATCGAAGCCGCATCGCCCGGAGCGCGCACATTCTTCATGGGCTTCACCCCGGCAGAGTATGACGCCACTCCAGCGGCGCTGGAGGACACCTACGCGTTCATCGGCAGGCACGCGGACCTGATCGCTCATCATTTCGTCAAGGGCGTCCCCTGGCCCGAGGCACATGATCAACGGCCGTATCCCGCAGCCGTGGAGCACGATCTCCAATTCCGGCAGCGTAAGCACCTTCTGAGACAGCGGGTCTTCCTCGCCGTTTCCCCAATTACGGTGGCCGCCCAAGGGCTGGGAGGGTACTGGGGCGCGAGCGGCGACATGCCGCGGCCGGGATCCTGGAAGCGCAAAGATTTCGACGATCCCGAAGTCATCACTGCCTACTCGAATTTTTGTTCCGTCATGATTCAGCGCTTCCGACCCGATTTCATGGCGTATGGGGTCGAGGTCAACGGCCTTGTCAAGGATGCCCCGACCGAGTGGCCAAAATTCGTCAAGTTCGCTCGCCTCGTGTACTCGGCACTGAAGGTCGAGCACCCGGGACTTCCCATCTTTGTGACCTTGCAGCTCGATTACTTCTGGGCAGATGAACCCCAACAACGCAGAGCGATCGTGCAGATCCTCCCCTATACCGACTATCTCGCCGTCAGCACCTTTCCCTACGTCGATGGTTACGCCGATCCCCACAACATCCCCCGAGACTACTTCGCCCGACTCGCCGCGCTCGCGCCCACCAAGCCCTTCGCGGTGGCCGAGACGGGGTTTGCCGCGAAGGAGGTGAGCGTGCTCGGGACCAGGATCCAGGGCCGGCCCGACTGGCAGGATGCGTATATGACCTTTCTGCTGGCGCAGAGCGAGCGGCTCCAGGCGAGATTCGTGGTGTGGTCCGTGCCCCGAGACTACGACCAGCTGGTGAACCGCCTCAAGGCGCTCCGGGTCCCCCCGGCCACGATCGAGCTCTACGGGCTGTGGAAATCCAACGGCCTCATCGACGCCGAGGGCAATGCGCGGAAGGCCCTTGACACCTGGACGGCCTGGCTGAACCGGCACAGAGCGGCCGGCGGCCGGTAGCCTCCCCGCTGCCTCCTACAGACGAATGAGGTATGCTAACAATGATATTGTTAAGTATATTGACAGTCCTTCGGGTAGGTGCTACACTGTGTTTCGGAGTCAGTGAGCCCGGTGACCATCATGAGGAAAGAGCGTCAGCCAGATACGCCAGTGTACGTCATCAGCGTGGCGGCCGAGTTGATCGGGTGCCATCCGCACACCCTTCGCATCTATGAAGAGCGCGGGCTCCTCTCACCCGTCCGGCGGCACCGGATCCGCCTGTACTCGGAGCGGGACATTCAGCGGGTGCGATTGATCCGGTACCTGACCGAAGAGCGCGGGCTCAACCTCGCCGGCGTGCAAATGATCCTGGAGATCCAGGAGCACTACCATGAAGAGATCACCTGGGTCTTCGGCGAGGGCGATCATGAACGTAAATCCGATAAAGGGAATAAAGAGGGAGGACACGGACGATGAGGATTGTACGGTGGGATTCGTTTGACGATCTTGGCACGCTCCGGCGATCGATGGACCGGCTGGTTGACGGTGTCCTGACCATCCGGCGCCCCGGACGCGAGATGACCCCGCTGGGGTGGGAGCCGATGGTCGAGATGTTCGAAACCGACACTGCGGTGGTCGTGCGGGCCGAGCTACCCGACATCGATCCCAAGCAGGTAGACATCACGGTGACGAACGACACCGTCACGCTCCGCGGGCAGACCCGGCACGAGGACGAGCAGAAGGGACGGCACTACTACCGGCGCGAGTTCCGATCCGGAGAGTTTTCGCGCACGCTGCCGCTCTCGACCGAGGTGAAGAGCGCCGAGGCCAAAGCGACCTACAAGGACGGGGTTCTCGAAGTGACGCTCCCGAAGTCGGAGCGGGTCAAGCCGACCTCGGTCAAGGTACAGGCCGGATAACGATTACACGCACACGCCGGGCGCCCGGGCGGCGCCGGGCCCCGGCGATGTCTGGGAGGAGTCATCATGGCGAAGGTAGTGGGTATCGATCTCGGCACGACGAACTCGGTCATTGCGGCAATGATTGGCGGAGAGCCAACGGTCATCCCCAACTCCGAGGGGAGCCGGCTGACGCCCTCCGTCGTCGGCTTCACGAAAACCGGAGAGCGGCTCGTCGGCCAGATGGCCCGGCGGCAGGCGATTCTCAACCCTGAGAACACCGTCTCCTCGATCAAGCGGTTCGTGGGACGGCGGTTCAGCGAGGTCGAGAGCGAACGCCGGATCGTTCCATACAAGGTGGAGGAAGGGAAGAACGGCGCGGCGGTCGTCAACATCCCGGCGGCCGGCAAGACCTTTACGCCGGAGGAGATCTCCGCGATGGTCCTCCAGAAACTCAAGGCCGACGCGGAAGCCTACCTCGGGGAGAAGGTGGAGCAAGCCGTCATCACGGTCCCGGCCTACTTCAACGACGCCCAGCGCACGGCGACGCGGAACGCCGGGGAGATCGCCGGGCTTAAGGTCCTGCGAATCATCAACGAGCCGACCGCGTCCGCGCTCGCCTATGGACGGCAGCTCGAACAGAAGCATGCCAAGACGATCCTCGTCTTCGACCTGGGCGGCGGGACGTTCGATGTCTCCATCTTGGAGATCGGCGAAGGAGTGTACGAGGTCAAAGCGACCAACGGGGACACCCACCTCGGGGGCGACGACTTCGACGAGCGCATCGTCAACTGGCTCGCCGACGAATTCAAGAAGCAGCAGGGAATCGATCTGCGGCAGGACCGGCAGGCGCTCCAGCGGCTGCGGGAGGCGGGTGAGCGCGCGAAGATCGAGCTCAGCACCGTCGTGCAGACGTCGATCAACCTGCCGTTCATCACCGCGGATGCCTCGGGACCGAAGCACCTGGATATGGTGCTCACCCGCGCGAAGTTCGACGAGCTGACCGCCGATCTGGTAGAGCGGTGCATCGGCCCGTTCAAGCAGGCGCTCGCGGACGCCAAACTGACTGAGCGTGACCTGAACGAGGTCATCCTGGTCGGCGGCGCGACGCGGATGCCCAGCGTCCAGGAACTGGTGCGCCGGTTGACAGGGAAGGAGCCGAACAAGGAAGTCCACCCGGACGAGGTGGTCGCGGTGGGCGCGGCGATCCAGGCCGGGGTCCTTGCCGGCGACGTCCGCGAGGTGGTGCTCCTCGACGTCACACCGCTCTCGCTCGGGATCGAGACACTCGGCGGCGTCAACACCATCTTGATCACGCGGAACACGACCATCCCTACTCGGAAGGCGGAGACGTTCAGCACGGCCGAGGACGGCCAGACGGCGGTCGACGTCCACGTTCTGCAGGGAGAGCGGCCGATGGCGCGCGATAACCGGACGCTCGGTAAGTTCCTGCTCGACGGGATCCCGCCCGCGCCGCGCGGCGTCCCGCAGGTTGAGGTGACGTTCGACATCGACGCGAACGGCATCCTCAATGTCTCGGCCAAGGACAAAGCCACAGGACGCGAGCAATCGATCAAGATTACCGGCACCGGCACGATGGACAAGGGCGAAGTGGACCGGCTCGTCAAAGAGGCGGAGGCGCACGCCCAGGAGGACCAGCAACAGCGGGAGACCGCGGAGATCAAGAACCGCGGGGACAGCCTGGCCTATCAGACCGATCGGATGCTCAAGGAGGTCGGCGATAAAGTCTCCGCCGACGAGCGGGGCAAGGTTGAGACCGCGCTCGGCGAGCTCAAGGAAGCGCTGAAGAGCGGGGATTCCTCCAGGATCAAGCGCGCCTCCGAGGCCCTGCAGCAGGCCAGCTACAAGCTGGGCGAGGAGATGTACAAGCGGACCACGGCGGGCGCGGGGGCCGGCGCAGCAGGCGCCGGGACCGCAGGCGGGCAAGCCGCCGCGGGCGGCAAGGGGAACGACGATGTCATCGACGCGGAGTTCAAGCCGTCCGACAAGCAATGAGGAACCGGCGGGACCCGGAGTGTGAGCGATGGAGCAGCGGAACGAGCGTTCCGAATTAGAAGGCGCGGGAGACGACCCGGCGGACGCGGGGGCCGCGCCGGCGGACACGAAGGCCGCCGGGGTGAACGATCTGGCGGCCCTCTCGCCCGAAGCGCTGCGGGAGAAGGTCCGTGAGGCCCGCGAGGACGCGCAGCGGAACTGGCAGCATTTCCTTCATTCCGCCGCGGACCTGGAAAACTACAAGAAGCAGGCAGCAAGAGACCGGCAGGACGCGGTCGAGCGGACCCGCCGCCAGATGCTCAGCCTCGTGCTGAGCGTGCTCGACAACCTCGAGCGAGCGATGACGTTTGGGGATCCACAGGACGGACCGAGCAGGGGGCTCCTCGACGGCCTGCGGATGACCCACCGGCAGATCCTCGCCCAACTCGAGGCGATCGGGGTGCGCCCCATCGAATCAGTGGGCCGGCCCTTTGATCCTCGCCTGCACGAGGCGGTGAGCGTGGTCCCCCCGAAAGACGCAAGCGCGGAGAGCGGGACGATCGCGGGTGAGGTGTTGAAAGGGTATCTGCTGAACGACGAGGTCCTGCGACCGGCCAAGGTTGCCGTGGTCGGGGGGCAGAACCAACGGGAGCCGTAAGGAGCGCAGAGGCGCGCGATGGAGTTCAAGGACTACTACAAAATCCTCGGCGTCGAGCGCGCCGCTGATCAGAAGGCCATCAGCCAGGCGTTCCGGAAGCTGGCGCGGCAGCACCATCCCGATGTCAACAAGGGCGACAAGCAGGCCGAGGCCAAGTTCAAAGAGATTAACGAAGCCTACCAGGTCCTGCATGATCCGGAGAAGCGCGCGAAGTACGATCAGCTCCTGGACCTCAGGCAGCGGGGCGGGGGCTGGGAAGAGATGCTGCGGCGAGGGGCGGGCGCGGGTCAGGGGGGAGACGGCACCTACACGATCTACGGATCTCCCCAGGATCTCGAGCAGTTTAGCGACTTCTTCAACCAGTTGTTTGGCGGGCTCGGAGGCGCCCCATTCGGCGCGGGGGCGGCCGGCGGGACCCGCCGGGGTCGCCCGCGGGGCGGCTTCCGGATCGACGAGCTCTTCGGGCAGCGCGGCCCCGCCGCAACGGAGGAGCGCCAGGTTCCCGGGCAAGATGTGGAGGGGACGGTCGAGATCACGCTGGAGGAGGCCTACCACGGCGCGACCCGGACCGTGACCGTGCCCGGCGGCGGAGGGCAACCGGCTCACAGCATCGAGGTCACGATCCCGAAGGGCGTGCGCAGCGGGCAGCGCATCCGCGCGGCCGGGCAGGGCCCGGGAGGTGATCTGTACCTGAGGGTGGAGATTGCTCCGCACCCGACCTTTACCAGGGTCGGGGACGATATCCTCAGCGAGGTGCCGGTGCCGGTGTGGACCGCGGGGCTCGGGGGGACGGTTGAGGCTCCCACGTTGGGCGGCGCAGTCACCATGACGATTCCAGAAGGGACTCAGGACGGCAGGACGCTCCGGCTTCGAGGGCGGGGGATGCCGCATCTCCGAGGCGGGGGCACGGGCGATGAGCTGGTCAAGATCCGGCTCATGCTGCCACACCCGCTCACCGCGAAGGATCGGGAGCTGCTCGAGGCGATGCAGCGGCACCACGAGGGCCCCGCCGCCAAACCGTAATGTCGACGAGGGGATAAGGCCATGGCGATGCGATTTGACCGGTTCACAGAGAAAGCTCAGGAGGCGTTGATCGCCGCCCAGAACCTGGCCAAACAGAACAGTCACGCGCACGTGGAGGCGGAAGATCTCCTCCTCGCGCTCCTGAGCCAGCCCGACGGCATCCCCGCCGCGGTGCTCGGCCGGATCGGCGCGAACCCGGGTCAACTCCGGAGCCAACTCGAGCAGGCGTTGGGCCGAGAGCCCAAGGTCTACGGGCAGGGGGAACTATCCATCGGTCCGGGACTCCGGCGGGCGCTCGAGACGGCGCAGGCGGAGGCCGAGCGTCTCAAAGATGAATATCTCAGCACCGAGCACCTCCTCCTCGGCGTCGCCGCCGATCGCGACACCACGGCGGGCCGCCTGCTCGCCCAGGCCGGCGTCGACCGTGAGAAGATCTACGGCGCGCTCCAGGCGATCCGGGGCGGGCAGCGCGTCACAGACGCCTCCCCGGAATCGAAGTACCAGGCCCTGGAGCGTTATGGGAAGGATCTCACCCAGATGGCCCGCGAGGGCAAACTGGACCCGGTGATCGGCCGGGATGAGGAGATCCGGCGCGTCATCCAGGTGCTCGCGCGCCGCACGAAGAACAACCCGGTGCTGATCGGGGACCCGGGCGTGGGCAAGACCGCGATCGTGGAAGGGCTCGCCCAGCGGATCGTGCGGGGCGACGTGCCGGAGGGGTTGCGCCGCAAGCGCGTGGTCGCGCTCGACCTGGGCGGGTTGATCGCGGGTACGAAATTCCGCGGTGAGTTCGAGGACCGGCTCCGGGCGGTGTTGCGAGAAATCACCGAATCCGCCGGCGAGATCATCCTCTTCATCGATGAGCTGCACACGGTGGTGGGCGCCGGTGCGGCCGAAGGGGCCATGGACGCCAGCAACATGCTGAAGCCGATGCTGGCGCGGGGCGAACTGCACGCGATCGGTGCGACGACGCTGGACGAGTTCCGCAAGCACATCGAGAAGGATCCGGCGCTCGAACGCCGCTTCCAGCCGATCTTCGTCGGTGAACCGAGCGTGGAGGAGACGATCTCCATCCTGCGGGGGCTCAAGGAGAAGTACGAGATCCACCACGGGGTGCGCATCACCGACGGCGCGGTCATCGCCGCGGCGACGTTGTCGAATCGCTACATCAGCGACCGCTTCCTCCCGGACAAGGCCATCGACCTCATCGACGAGGCCGCCAGCCGGCTGCGAATGGAGATCGACAGCAAGCCCGCGGCGCTGGACGAGGCGGACCGGCGGATCATGCAGCTCGAGATCGAGCGGGAAGCGCTGCGCAAGGAGACGGATCCCGCGTCGCGCGAGCGATTGGACCGCATCGAGCGCGAGATCGCGAATCTCAAAGAGGAGAGCAAGGGACTGCGCAGCCGCTGGGACCAAGAGAAAGCCCTCCTCGCCGAGATCCGGGCCACGCGCGCAAAGATCGAGGAACTCCGCGTGGAGATCGAGAAGGCCGAGCGGGCGGCCGACCTCGAACGCGTGGCGCGGCTGCGGTACGGGACGCTGCGGGAGCTCGAGCAGCAGCTGAACGGCGAAGAATCGCGCTTGAAGAGCATCGGCGATGCGCGCCTCCTCAAGGAGGAGGTTGACGCGGACGACGTCGCCACCGTGGTTGCCAGGTGGACCGGCATCCCCGTGACGCGCCTCCTGGAAGGCGAGATGCAGAAACTCCTCCAACTCGAGGACCGGCTACACCAGCGGGTCGTCGATCAGGAAGACGCCGTGCGCGCGGTCGCGGATGCGATCCGCCGATCTCGGGCGGGGCTCGCGGATCCCAAGCGTCCGGTGGGGTCCTTCATGTTTCTCGGCCCCACCGGCGTCGGCAAGACCGAACTGGCGCGGGCCCTGGCCGCGCTGCTCTTTGACGACGAGGACGCGATGGTCCGGATCGATATGTCCGAATACATGGAGAAGCACACCGTGAGCCGCCTCGTCGGCGCCCCGCCCGGCTACGTCGGGTACGAGGAAGGCGGCCAGCTCACCGAGGCCGTACGGCGGCGGCCGTACCGGGTGATCCTCTTCGACGAGATCGAGAAGGCCCATCCGGACGTTTTCAACATCCTGCTGCAGGTGCTGGAGGACGGCCGCCTCACCGACGGACACGGGCGCACCGTGGACTTCCGGAACGCGATCATCATCATGACCAGCAACCTCGGGAGCCAGTACCTGCGCAATCTGGATCCCGAGGACGACCCGGCGTTCGAGTTGGTGCGCGTGCAAATCCAGGAAGAGCTGCGGCGGACGCTGCGGCCCGAGTTCCTCAACCGGATCGACGAGATCATCGTGTTCCGCCCGCTCCGCCGCGCGGATCTGGGGAAGATCGTGAACCTGCAGCTGGCAGGACTCACCGCCCGGCTCAGCGGCATGAAGGTACGCCTCGTCATCTCGGATGCGGCGAAGGAATATCTGGCGCGGGAGGGGTATACTCCCGACTTCGGCGCCAGGCCGCTCCGCCGGTTGATCCAACGATCCGTCGAGAATGCCATCAGCCGCCAGCTGCTGGCGGGCGACCTGCGGGAAGGCGAGACCGTCGTGGTGGACGCCAAAGCCGGGGAGATCGTCGTGCGGAAAGGCATGCCTGCGCCGACGGAGCCGCAGAGAGGGCGGGCCGCATCCTCGAGCTAATCGTTTTCACGAGCGGCGGAGTCCTGCTCGCACTGGAGATCGTGGCGAGCCGGGTGATCGCCCCCTACTTTGGGAACTCCGTCTACGTCTGGGGCAGCCTCATCGGGGTGTTCCTGGCGGCGCTGAGCGTCGGGTACTTTTTGGGAGGCCGCATCAGCACCCGCTGGCCCGAGATCGGGCCGTTCCTCGCGCTCGTCTTCCTGGCCGGCGCCGCCACCTATCCGATCCCTCACTTTTCGGGCGCGGTGCTCGGCCAGATCGCGGCGCGGGACTTTGGGCCGCGGGGCAATCCGCTGCTCGGGAGCACGGTGCTGTTCTTCATCCCGAGCGCGCTCATGGCCACGATCTCCCCGTACGCCGTCCGCCTCCGCACGAAGTCGGTCGAAGGCGTCGGCGGTGTCGCCGGTCTGTTGTACGCGCTGAGCACGCTCGGCAGCATCGTGGGGACCCTCCTCGCCGCATTCGTCTTGATCTCGACCTTCGGGGTGCGATCGATCATCCAGATCCTGGGCGCGACCGAGATGGTCCTCGCCATCGTGGGCCTCATGTGGGCCAGGCGGGCGGGGGCCGCCGCGGGGGCCGCGGTGGGCACGGCGGTCGTGCTGCTCCTGACCGGAGGCGCCCCGGCGTCCGCGGCGGGCGTGATTCACGCACAGGACACGGTCTATCATCGGATTGCGGTCAGCGACGAAGGACAGGTTCGGTATCTGCGGCTCGACAACTACTGGCAGAGCGCGCGCGACCTGGCGGACCCCCTTCGCACCGTGTTCACCTACACCGACTACCTGCATCTCCCCATCGTCTTTGTCCCAGGGTTCGAGCGTGTGCTCTTCGTGGGGATGGGAGGCGGGACGACGCCGACCCGGTTTCATCACGACTACCCGCGGGCGGCGATCGAGGTCGTCGAAATCGACCCGGCCGTGGTCGCGACGGCCCGGCGGCTCTTCGCGCTGCCGGACGACGCGCGTCTTCAGGTCCATGTGATGGACGGGCGGCTCTGGCTACGCCGGACGTCGGAGCGATACGACCTCATCATCCTCGACGCCTACCTGATCGACACCATCCCGTTCCACCTGGCGACGCGCGAGTTCTATCAAGGGGCGTTCGCCCGGCTGACCCCAGGCGGGGTCGTGGCGAGCAACGTCATCGGCGCGATCCGAGGACCGGAAAGCCGGTTCTTTCGCGCGATCTACAAAACGTTTCAATCGGTGTTCCCTCACGTCTACGTCTTTCCTGTGGGGGGCGGCGTTCCCGAGTCGCTGCGCAATATCATCTTGGTCGGCGCCGGAGATCCGCCGCTCACACCCTCCGAAGTCCGGTCGCGGGCGGCCGCGGCGGAACGAAGCGGTGCGGTGCGCATCGAGGGGTTCGCGCGCGACGCAGACACCCTGCTCGATGCGCCGATCGACGTCCACGACGTCCCTATCCTGACCGACGACTACGCGCCGACGGATGCGCTGATCGCGCCGACGCGCTAGGAGATCTGGGAGGCCAACCGTGCCGGTCCTCAAGCTCTACCTCGGCGACATCGTCCGGACGCGAAAGGCCCACCCCTGCGGCGGAGACCAGTGGGAGATCGTGCGGCTGGGCGCGGACATCGGCATCCGTTGCGTGACCTGCGGCCGGCGGGTCCTGATTCCCCGGCCGAAGTTAGAGAGAAGAATCAAGGCATTTGTCCGCAGGGCCGCACCGGAAGACGCGGCCCCTTTAGGGCGGCCAGGCCCTCTCGGTCCTCAGGTCTAGACCCAGCGCTCCCAGGGGCATTAGGTGAACGAAGGGGCCTACCGGGCCCTGGATCGTCATGCCCGCCCCCAGGGAGCGCACCGAGTGACAAGGGTACGGCCGGACGCAGGCTGGCTTGTGACGTGGGGGGCGGCGTTCGCCGGGGCGCTCGCCATTGCCGTCGTCGGCCACGGCGCGGCCTTCCCGAAGCCGGCTTTGCTGTTCGTCATCACGGTTCTCGCGGTGATGGCGGAGCACGTGCACCTCCCCCTCCCCAGCGCCGGCTATCAAACCTTCGGACCGGCCGTCTCGCTGCCCATGATCGCCCTCTTCGGGCCGGTCCCGGCCGCGTGGGCGTCGGCGCTCGGCGTGATGGTCGGTGACGGCCTCCTGCGCCGCCGCCGGGTCCCGACCACGCTCTTCAATGTCGGACAGCGCATCATCTCGATTTTGGGCGCAGGGCTGGTTTGGAACTTGCTGCTCTTGGGGTCCCCGACGTTCGCGCGCGTCAGTCTCGAGGGTCATGAGCACACCGTGTTCCCCGCCGTCCTCGGGCTCATGACCGTCTACGGGGTGGCCACGACCCTGCAGGTGGCCGTGTTCCTGTCCGCCATTCGCCTTGAGCCGTTCTGGAGGGTGCTGGCTTCCGGGGCGATGTGGCGGCTCCCCACGACGGTCATCCTCGGCACCTTCGGTTTCTCCATCTCCATCCTCTTCGTCGGCCTGCGGGTCCAGACGGGCGATGAGCTCGGCAACCTGCTCACGATGATCCTCACCGTGAGCCTCATTGCCCTGCTCTACACCGCCCGCAGGCAACAATTGACGGACCTCGCCAACCTTCACCGCTCCGTCACCAATATGCTCCATAGTCTCGATCTGCGCGACGTGCTGAACCTGCTCGCCGACCAGGTCGCCCGCCTCGCAAATCCGGACATGCTCTGGATCACGCTGCGCCGGGAGGACGGGACCTACGACGTCGCCCTGGCTCGGACGCCGGGCGTCGATCCCAGTCTCCTTACGTCGACGCCGCAGGGGCCCGAGCACGGAGTGCGTGGATGGGTGCTCACCCACCGCCAGTCGCAGCGAATCGTCGACTACGTCCGCGACCCGAGGAGGACGGTGGAGAGCACGAAGATCTTCGGACCGGATCGAGTGCGGGCTGTGCTGATGGTGCCGATGCTGGCCGGCACCGACCCGGTGGGCGTGATCACGCTCACCAAGCCCGTTCCGAGCTACTTCACCGAGTACCACGAGCAGATCATCAAGACCCTCACCGTGCAGGCCGCGGTGGTAGTGCGCAACGCCCAGTTGTACGATACCTCCCAGCGGAACGTAGCCCGGTTCGAAGCGCTGAAGGCGATCTCAGACCGCATCAACTCTCAGCAGGATCTCCAGGCCGTCTTCGACCTCATCGCGGAGAGTGCCCGAGACATCCTAGGGGCCGATCGCTGCGGGCTCTACCTCGGGAACGTCGGCGCGGAGATCACGCATACGATGGCCACCGGGCTGCCCGCGGACTATCTTCAGGCCGTCGCGGAGAGCATGCAAGAAGGCGTGGGGCTCGGGAGCCTCACGATGAAGCTCAACGAACCGATGATCGTCACCGACGCCCTGGTGGACGCTCGGGCCAAGCGTGAGTGGGCGGAGCAGCTTGGGTACCGGACGATCGCCAGCTTTCCCCTCAGCTACCGCGCCACGATGATCGGGGTGCTGGCGCTCTACCACGATCGGGTCCATCCGTACGAAACGTCCGACCTGGCGTTGGGCGTGGCCTTCGCCAGCCAGGCCGCCATCGCCGTGCAAAACACCCGGCTACGGCAGGAGGCGGAGGACAGGGCGCACCAGCTGGCGCTGTTGAACCGCGCCTTCACCCGGGTCGCCACCTCTCTCCGGCCGCACGAGCTGTTCGACACCTTGGTCGACGAGCTCCACACCACGCTCAACTATCCCCTCGTGATGATCCGGCTCCTCAAGGGGGATCACCTGCACCACATGGCGCACCGCGGCTATGCGGGCGTCAAGGACACGACACCGCTCACCGACGGCATCGTCGGGCGTGTCGCGCGCACGGGTCAGACGGCGTTCGTCACCGACGTCACCCGCGACCCCGATTACATCCCATGGGATCCGCGGGTCACACAGGAAGCGTGCGTCCCGATCATGAGCCAGGGACGGGTCGTCGGCGTGATCAACGTCGAGTTGATCGAGCCCAGGTTGACCGCGGCGGATCTGGACCTGCTCACCACCCTGGCCGGCTACGCCGCCGTCGCCCTTGAAAAGGCCCAGCTCTACGAGCAGACCCAGGAACTCGCCACCACCGACGGCCTCACCGGCCTCTTCAACTACCGCGCCTTCTGGCAGGCGCTTGAACACGAACTCGAACGCTCCATGCGCTACGGGCTCCCCCTCTCCCTCATCATGATCGAGATCGATAAATTCAAACGCTACAACGATACGTACGGCCACCTCCGCGGTGATGAGGTCATCCGCCTCGTCGCCCGCGTCCTCAGACACGAACACCGCGCCCACATCGACCTCGTGGCCCGCTACGGCGGCGACGAGTTCATGATCCTCCTCCCCCACACGCAGAAGGTCACCGCCGCCGAGATCGCGGAGCGCATCCGCCAGGCCGTCGAAGCCACCCCCCTCATCAGCGAGGCCAACGTCGCCTCCGTCACCCTCAGCCTCGGCGTCGCCAGCTACCCCGAGGACGGGAAGTCCACCGACACCCTCGTCGACGCCGCCGACCGCTCCATGTACCAGGCCAAAGAACGCGGCGGAAACGCGGTGGCGTCGGCGAACCTTTCCTAAGCCGGCACCCCTCGTTCGAGCCCACGGGGGCGCGCCGCACCCATCTCCCGGAGGCGCTGTGTGCCCCTGACCTGCGGACTCGTCGGTCTCCCCAACGCCGGGAAGTCCACGCTGTTTCGCGCGATCACCGCATCACCCGCGGAGATCGCCCCATACCCGTTTACGACGATCGCCCCGAACGTCGGCGTCGCCCGGATCCCCGATCCTCGGTTGGATGCGATCGCAGGCATCACTCGGCCGAAGCGGATCGTGCCCGCCACGATGGAGGTGGTGGACATCGCCGGGCTCGTGCGGAACGCCCATCAGGGGGAAGGGCTGGGGAATCAGTTTCTCGCGAGGATTCGAGAGGTGGACGCCATCATCCACGTGGTCCGGTGCTTTGGGGGGGACACCGCGCACGTCGAAGGCGGCGTCGACCCCTTGCGCGACATTGGGATCGTCGAGACGGAGCTGCTCCTCGCCGACCTAGCGGTGGTGGAGCGGGCCCGAGCGCAGGTCGCCCCGCGCGCCCGCAGCGGCGACCCTGCGGCGAAGAGCGAGGAGGAGGCGCTCGTGCGGCTGGAGGACGACCTCGGCGCCGGAAGGCCGGCGCGCGCCTCCGCGGCGGATGCCCGCCGGCACCTCCTGACCGCGCGGCCGGTCCTCTACGTCGCGAACCTATCGGAAGACGAGGCCGCGGGCGGCCCATGCCTCGACGCGGTCGCGCGCCACGCGGGCGCTCAGGGGACCGGGGCCGTGGGGCTCTCCGCCAAGCTGGAGCTGGAACTGGCCGAGGTGTCCGACTCGGAAGCGGAGGAGTTCCTCCACTCCTTCGGCATCCCCGAGCGCGGCGTCCCCCACCTCATCCGCGCGTGCGAAGGGCTTCTGGGCCTCCGTACGTTCTTCTCGATCGCCTCGGACGAGGTCCGCGCGTGGCCGGTTCCGGCGGGAACGCGGGCGCCGCAGGCGGCGGGGCGGATTCATACCGATATGGAGCGTGGATTCATCCGCGCCGAAGTCGTGAGCTACCGGGAGCTGGCGGCGTGCGGTTCGATCGCCGCGGCCCGCGAGCGGGGCGTCATCCGTCTGGAAGGGAAAGAGTACGAGATCCAGGACGGCGATGTGATCACCTTCCGGTTTGCCTTGTGAACGGCCCGCGTCCCGTGGTACAATTCCTACTTGACAAGGTGATATGGAACTCGCCGCGCAGGCGCGGCGGGATCCTTCCTGCCCTGCCCGGTTCCCGATCGAGAGTCCCAAGGGAACGTTGCGCAGGGCCGCCGGGACCCCCGGTTTCAGTCCAGAGGAAGGGAGCGTGCCGAGTGGGCACTTACGAGATCGTTGCGGTGCTGCGGCCTGATCTCGACGAGGAGGGGTTGGTCGCCGCCCTCGATCGCATCAAGCAGCGCATCGCCGAGCACGGCGGTAGCGTCACGTCGATGGACCGCTGGGGCAAGCGGAAGCTCGCGTACCCCATCCAGAAACACCGCGACGGTTACTATGCGCTCTTCGTGTTCACCCTCGACCCCGGCCACATTACTCCCCTCAGGCAGATTCTTGGGCTGAACGAAGACCTGTTTCGGTTCGCCTTCGCGTCCCACCATGCCAAACCGGTCCCTGCGGCGCCGGCAAGCTCAAGCCCTGCCGCGCCTGTAGCCGTCCCCGCGGCCACCCCGGCACCCGCCGCTCCCTCCGCATCGGGCGCGCGCGAAGGCCCTGCGGCCCCGGCGGAGACCCCGCATGTATAACCGGATTATCCTCATTGGCAGACTGACGCGGGATCCTGAGCTCCGGTACGTCCCGAGCGGTGCCCCGGTGGCCAGCTTCACACTGGCGGTCGACAGGCCATTTCGGGACCAGCAGGGCAACCGCGAAACCGACTTCATCGACATCGTCGCGTGGCGAAAACTGGCCGAGCAGGTCAGCCAATACATGTCGAAAGGCCGCATGGTTGCCGTGGAGGGCCGCCTCCAGATTCGCTCCTACGAGACCCAGGACGGTCAGAAGCGGAAAGTCGCCGAGGTGGTGGCCGACGGGATCAGGTTCCTGGACCGGGGGAAGCCGGCAGGTCCACCGGAGACTCAGGCGGCGGTGGTTCATGAAGAGGCCGCACCGGCCGGGGGGACCGAGGACGAGGATGTTCCATTTTAGCCACTGAGGCAGCATCAGGAGGATCGCAATGCCGGAAGTCAAAGACAGGGAATCACGGCCGCGTCGCGATTACCGGCGGCGCCCCAAGCGGAAAGTCTGTTCGTTCTGCGCTGAGAAATCAACGTTCATCGATTACAAGGATGTGAACCGGCTGCGCCGGTTCGTCACCGAGCGGGGAAAGATCCTTCCGCGCCGCGTCTCAGGCAACTGCGCCCGACACCAGCGCACCCTCGCGGTTGCCATCAAGCGGGCGCGCGAATTGGCCCTCCTTCCCTACACCGGTGAGTGATGAAGCGACCGCGGTCGCCGGCGGAGGTGGCCGGCCGGGCGCTCGCCGCTGACCCGGGATACCCCTCCGCCCGCAGGCAAACCCGGGGTCTCACCGAAGGCGCGATTCTCGCCGCCCTCGCCGCAGTGATCGCGGCGGTGGGACTCGTCGTTCCGCCCGTCGCGGTGTTGCTGGCTCCACTCCCGGTCATGCTGCTGGTCATTCGGTGGGGCCTGCGCACGGCGGTGCTCGCTGCCGTCGTCGCCGGCTTGATCCTTCTCCAGTTTTTCGGCCCGCTGGTCGCGGTGTCCATAACGGTGATCTTCGCTCCCATCGGATTGGCCCTCGGCTGGGGGGTGCGGCGGGGAGTCGGCGCCCAGGTGACCGTCCTCGCGGGATCCGCGGCATTTCTGCTCTCGACGATCGGGACATTTGCGCTGACCACGTTCGTGCTTCACCAGGATCTCCTTGGCCAGCTGATTCAGGCACAGGGCCAAGGGATGCACCAGTCGGTGGCGTTGCTCGAGCGGTTCGGGGCGCCACAGGAAAAGATCGACGAAATCCGCCTCCTGGCGGACGCCCAGTGCTGGGAGCACCATTGCTTCCCTCCTCCCATGGAGCAGTCCCTACGGACCGTCGTCCCTGTCGGAGTGGCGCTCGGAGCGCTCTTCTGGGGATATTTGTGTTACACGCTGGGACGGTCGGTCTTCCGCCGGATCGGCTACGAGATCCCCGCGGTTCAGCCGATGCTCACCTGGCGACTGCCGCGCCGCCTCGCCATGACGCTGGTCTGGATCAGCGCCGGGCTTTCCGGAGCAGGCCTGTTCCCCGACCTCAGCGGTATGGTGCTGAGCGCGGTGCTGTGGTTCCCCGACCTCAGCGGTATGGTGCTGAGCGCGGTGCTCCTCAACCTTTTCGTGTTTGGCTTCCAAGGCGCGCTGGTCGCCGTTGTGTGGATGAACAGACGGCAGTTCTCCCGGGCGATGCAGATCATCGCCTTCGCGGCACTCATCTCGATGCAGGCGGGCCTGGCGCTCTTTGGACTCGCGATCCTGGGCATGCTCGACACCTGGTATGACTTCCGTCGCCTCACGAGTTCGCCAGGTGCCAACCCTCAGCCGGTGCCCCAGCCGATCGCCCCGCCGGAGCGATCAGCACGAGGACCACGGGCCAAGGCGGCGCATCCCCAATGAAGGTGATCTTGTTGAAGGACGTGCCCTCCCTCGGCCGCTCGGGTGACGTGCGCGAGGTCAAAGAAGGCTACGCTCAGCACTTTCTCCTGCCGCGTGGCTTGGCCGCTCCGGCCACCACCGCCAACCTCCAGAATCTCCAAGACTCCCGCCGAGCGGCGGACCAGCGTGAGGCTCGGAGCCTCCAACAGACCACGGACCTCAAGGCCAAGCTTGAGGCACTGGTCGTCGAGGTGCGCGCGAGGGCAGGCGAGGGAGGTCGCCTCTTCGGCTCCGTCACGGCCCACGACATCGCCGAGGCCATCTCCCGCAAGGGCATCGAGATCTCGAAGAAACACGTCGAGCTTGCGGAGCCGATCAAGGCGACGGGCTTCTACAAGGTGCCCGTGTACCTCCACCCCAAGGTCAGTGCGATGGTCGAGGTCAACGTGGTGGGAACGAGTTAATCACCGCTCCGCCAACAGCTTGCGCACAACCTGTCAACCCTTTACGCGTCGGACATCCACACAGAAACCCGGGTTTATCCCCACAATCCCCAGGTAGTTCAGAAGGGAACTCACAGCTTCTATCACGCATACCTGAACCCATGTCGTGGTGCCCAGCAGCCCCTCATTGACAATACCGAACATATGTTTGTATAATCAAGGGCGGACCATGCCTGGAGGCCTCCCGACGTGAGCATTACCCGCCCGATCGAACGGGTCCCACCGCAAAACCTAGAGGCCGAGCAGAGCGTGCTCGGCTCCATGCTTCTGGACCGCGACGCGATCGCGCGAGTCGTGGAGGCCTTACGGCCTGAGGATTTCTACCGCGATCTGCACCGGACGATCTTCACGGCCATGCTCGAACTGTTCGAACGCGGCGAACCGGTGGACCTCATCACCGTGACCAACAAGCTCACCGGCATGGGCAAGCTGGAGGACGTCGGCGGCGCCACCTACCTCGCTTCTCTTCCCAACACGGTTCCCACCGCCGCCAGCGCGGAATTCTACGCCGGGATCGTGCTCGAAAAAGCCATGCTGCGGGCGCTCATCAGCGCCGGCACACAGATCGCCTCGCTAGGCTTCGAAGGCATGGACGAGGTCTCGGCCCTCATCGATCAGGCCGAGAAGCTCGTCTACGGGATCGCCGCCCGCCGAAACATCCAGGATTTCCAGACGATCAAGGAGATCCTCAAAGCCAGCTTCGAGAAGATCGACAAGCGCTACCAGGAGAAGGGCACCGTCACCGGCCTGCCAACGGGCTTCACCGATTTCGACATGCTGACCTCGGGACTGCAGCCCGCGGACATGGTGGTCGTGGCCGCTAGGCCATCGGTCGGCAAATGCCTCGCCTTCGATTCGGAGATCCTCCTCGAGGATGGGAGCATTGCCACGATCGAAGAGATCTACCGCCGGCGGCACGGTCGCCTGCTGTCGCTGGGAGATGACTGGAAGTTTAGGATCGCGGAGCCATCGGTCTTCGTGGATGACGGGGTCAAACCGGTCTATAGGGTGACCACAAGACTCGGCCGGACGGTTGAGTGCACCGCGGTCCACCCTTTCTTGACGATCCAGGGGTGGCTGCCGCTGGCGGCGCTGCGGGTGGGGGAGCGAGTCGCCGTCCCGAGGAAGGTCGGGGTTTTCGGGAAGCAACCGATGCGCGACTGCGAGATCAAACTCCTGGCATATTTCATCGGCGATGGCTCGCTCACCGGGAACCAGGCCGCGTTCACCAACACAGACCCGCGAGTTGTCGAAGACTTCAAGTCTGCTGTGCGCGACTTCGGGAACGTGTATCCGCTTGTGCGCTGGCTGGTACGCCATGAACTATGGGGCAAGGGCGCAGCCCGCAAGAAGATTCCCGCGGCGGTCCTTGTCCTGCCGGCTGAGCAACTCGGGCTGTTCCTGAATCGCCTATTTGCCACGGACGGGTGGGCATCCGCGACGGAGAGTTCCAAGCTTGCTCAAGTTGGATATAGCACCGTCAGTGAGCAGCTGGCCCGGCAAATCCAGCATCTTCTCCTCCGCTTCGGCATCCTTGCTGGTCTACGGCGACGCCGCGTCGCGTACAAAGGCACGGAACGTCATGCCTGGCAGATCGAGATCACCGATCCGACCTCGATTCGGACCTTCTGTGATACGATTGGCATTTTCGGCAAAGAGG
This sequence comes from bacterium, assembly GCA_035703895.1. NCBI lineage: Bacteria > bacterium. The sequence continues at coordinate 19,070 of DASSXJ010000017.1, forward strand.
CACAATTGCAAAGAGCCCTTGATATCGTCAATTCGAGGAGCCGGATTCCCAATAGGGACACGATTCCCGTGGGCATCTGGCGGACCATCGCATCTGCCAAAGGCAGCGAATCTTGGGCGAGTGTAGCGCGATGCGCCCAGCTCGCCGGCGCGTCCAACATCCATGCGGGACGGCGGGGCCTATCCAGGAGCCGTTTGCAGACCATCGCGCGGTCGCTTAAGTCACTGACCCTCGAGCGGTTGGCGGAAAGCGACGTCCATTGGGACGAGATCATCTCGATCGAGGCCACTGGGAATAAACAAGTTTACGACCTTACGATTCCGGAGACCCACAACTTCGTCGCCAACGACATCTGCGTCCACAACACGACGCTCTCCTTGAATGTCGCCCAACATGCCGCGATCAACCACAAGATCCCGGTGGCAATCTTCAGCCTCGAAACCAGCAAAGACCAACTCGTCCAGCGGATCCTGTGCTCCGAAGCTCGGGTGGACAACAGCAAGCTCCGCACCGGGTATCTCGCCGACGAGGATTGGCGCAAGCTCGCGCGGGCGATGGGCAGTCTCAGTGAAGCACCTATTTTCATCGACGACTCCGCCACGCTCTCGGTGATGGAGATGCGCGCGAAAGCCCGCAAGCTCAAAGCCGAGCACGGGCTCGGCCTCATTGTGGTCGACTACATCCAATTGATCCAATCGTTCAAACGGACGGAAAACCGCACCCAAGAGTTGAGTGAGATCGCCCGCGGCATCAAGTCCCTCGCCAAGGAGCTTGATCTCCCGATCATTGCGGTCTCCCAGTTGAGCCGGGCGGTCGAATCGCTCGGGTCAAAGCGCCCTATGCTCAGTCATCTTCGGGAATGCGTGACGGGAGATACCACCGTTTGGGATGCCGACACCGGTCGGCAGCATACGGTGGCGGAGCTCGCCCGCGCGATGCGGTGGCCAAGACTTCTCTCTCTGCAATCTACGGGCAAGCTGGTTCCTATTCAACCAACAGCCGTGTTCGAGAAAGGGGAAAACGACGTCTTCGAAATTCGGACGAGCACGGGACGGTGTCTGCGCGCCACGGCGGAGCATCCCGTGCTCACTCCCGACGGGTGGAAGAAAATTGGCGAACTACGTCCCAGCGCGCTTATAGGCGCGGCCCGTACGTTACCCACATTCCACCCGCAATCAGCATCCCTCTCACCTGAACGCTTGCGTCTCCTCGGGCATTTGATCGGAGACGGAAGCTACCAGCGGCATCGTGGGCTCTCTTTCACCAGTGCTGATCCAAACACAATTGAGGATTGCGTTGGCATCGCCGAGAAGACTGTAGATCGTCAAACGGCGCTTGCGCTTGCTGAGCGATGGAACGCCAAATCTATCATGGGTCAGGCCACAAGCGATGTACTGTGGGAGCGAGTGGTCAGCATCACCTCCGCAGGGCGTGCTCCAGTGTTTGATCTCGTCATGCCCACAACCCACAATTTTGTCGCGAACGGACTGATCGCACATAATTCAGGCGAAATTGAGCAGGTAAGCGACCTCGTCGTCTTTCTGTACCGCGAAGACTACTACGACACGGAAAAAGCGCAGAAGGACAACAAGGAAAACGTCTGCGAGCTCATCATCGCCAAGCACCGCAACGGACCGATCGGGAGCATCGAACTCTACTTTCACAAGGAGTTCAGCCGGTTCGCCAACCTCGACAAGCGACGATAACGGT
>DASSXJ010000018.1 GCA_035703895.1 bacterium
CCAGCAGCTGCCGGTCTGCCCGCTCGAAACCCTGCATGAAGACATTGTCCCAGGTCACCGAACGCTAAGCCGGCAAACACGCCTCTACCAGGCTACCTTTTTCAGCAGGCTCCTAGCCGGCCGTGACCTGCCCGCTCATGCCAGCCGCGAGCAGGCCGTCCGCCAGGCCGAGATCCGCCGCCTGGCGCTGGTACTCGGCCAGGCCCGGCGTGACCTCAAGGACAACCGCGCCCAGCTGCTGGCCATCGTCGAGGACATCGCTCCCGGCCTGACCAGCCGCTTCGGCGTGGCCCGGTCAGCGCCGCGCAGGCCATCGTCAGCTTCTCCCACCCAGGCCGGTGCCGCAGCGAAGCGGCCTACGCCGCGCTAGCCTGCACCAGCCCGCTCCCGGCCAGCAGCGGCCAGACCGTCCGGCACCGGCTCAACCGCGGCGGGGACCGGGCCCTCAACCGGGCCATCCATGCCATCGCGCTGGTCCGGATGCGCAGTTGCCCGCGCACGCGGGCCTACGTTGCCCGGCGCACCGCCGAGGGAAAGACCCGCAGGGAAATCCGCCGCTGCATCAAGCGCTATATCGCCCGCGAGCTCTACCGGCAGCTCACCCACTCGATGAATCCTCCGGTGGGCCCTTGACAAACATAGAAGCGTCAAACGCCAGGCCGCCTGGCAGCACACCGGATAACGCGACAGTGTGGCGCCCTGGTCATGCGTTATGAAATCCGCAGCCGCCTACCCTTGCGCGGTGGAGCGTGCTCCGGGTGCCTTGACCCACGCCTGATATGACACGGGCGTGAGGTCAAGGATCCCGAACCGAGGTCACTCCCTCGCCATCGACCACGGCTGGCGCGAGGTCGCCCAGACGGCGCTCGACTTCGTCAAGCGATTCGTCCCGGCCAAGCCGGGCTAGGCTACCTCTTATGAACAAGCCGCGCATCTTTCTCGGGTCGTCGGGCGAGCAGGCCAAGTTGCTCCGGGCGATCGAGCGCGGGCTCTCAGAGATCGCTGACGTCGAGCCGTGGACGACGACGTTCAACCCGGGGCGGTCCACCCTCGACCGGCTCGTCGAGCTCTCCCGAGAGGTCGATTTCGCCGCGTTCGTGTTCGCCCAAGACGACTGGACCACGACTGATGCGTCCCAGTCCGGCCAGGCGTCACCGCGCGACAACGTGGTGTTCGAGGCAGGGCTGTTCGGCGGCGCGCTGGGCATCCGGCGTACGTTCATCCTCCACGCGCACGGTTCGAAGCTGCCGAGCGACCTGCTCGGGCTGACCTCCGTCCGCTACGACCCGGCGACCAGCTCGGCGGAGGTTCGCGCGATCAACCAGAAGCTTCGCAAGGCGATCGAGACCGAGGGTCGTCGCGGACAGGTGGAGGGCCTGTGGTGGCAGCTCTCGCTCACCATGCGCAGCGACGACGAACCGTCGGCGGTGAGCCTCCTGCGCATCTCGCGGGACCGCGACGGTGGCCTGAACGTGAACGGCCGGGCCTGGCAGGAGGACGGCGCCCTGTCGGCCCGCTATTGGAGCGAGGCTACGAAGGAGCGCACGGATCCGGCCAGCATCTTCTACTACTGGAAGGGCGAGCGCCCTCGGCATCCGAATGCCCCCCAGCTCGAGGGCACCGGCGAGATCAGGGTAGAGAGCGCCGACCGCGCCACCGGGTACTGGACGACCCGGTCGGATCGCGATCCCGGGCTGAATGTCCGAACGTCTGGCGTCTACCTTCGAGCCGACCCGGCAGACCTCGAGGTGCTGGACGGCGGGAGCGAGGAGGAGCGAGCAGAGCTCATCGCGCAGCGCCTCCGGGACTGGAAGTCGGCCGCGAACGCGTTCTGAGCACCGAACGCAGAGGCCCGCGTCGTTGGCGGGCGGGCGCGCTCAGCCGACGGCGAACCTGCTGACGAACTCCTCCTGCCCAGACGTCTCGAGCGCGCGCGGCCCCCGCGTCGCCCGGACGAACGCGATCGCGTCCGTCGGCGAGACGCCGCCGTCGACCAGCGTGCAGGCGGCGATCATCCCGCTCCGACCGAGCCCGCCCATGCACGTCACGACGACCGACTCGCCTCGCTTGAGCCCGTCGCGAATCCACCCGACGAGGTCGACGGCCTCGCTCAGCGTGCACGTTCCCTGGTCGGGCACGGGAAGCCACCGGTAGTTGAGCCCGAACGCCTCGGCTCTGGTGCCGAGTTCGGGAACCCCGGCCCAGTCGAGCTCCGCATCCGTGGACAGGCACAGCAGGCGATCCACGCCCTCGTCCCGCAGTCGGCCAAGGTCCGCTTCGAGGTTGCGATCGCGGTCCCGCCGACCGGGACAGATCGTCATCCCGAGGCGGCCGGGCCCGATGTACGGGGATTCGATCCAGTCGACCCGGAGCACCAGGTTGGCCTTCACGGTGCCAGCGATCTGGTCGGCGAGCGAGCACGCGGCGACGAGCGCTGACTGCTTTTGCAGCGGCGACGGCTCCGGAAAGCCGAGGGTGTGAACGGCGTAGCGCAGGCCCGCCACCTGGTACTGCAGCGGGTTGCGATCATCGTGGCAGACCTCGCTGATCGTGTTCCGCAGCACCCGGAGAATCTCCCACGCTCGAACGAGGTGCGGCGACCGCACGTCATCGGGAAGGCCGGCGAGCGGGGCGCGCAGATCGGCGACCTCCCGGAGGGCGAGGGTGATCGAGATCGCCTCTCGCAGTTGGGCGTCGTCATCGATGGGCGTGAGCAGATAGAGGAGGTCGTTCTCGAACTTCGCCAGATCTTTGAGGACGTGTCCACGACCGGCGTGGAAGAAGTCGATGACCCACACGTTGTCGTGCGCGTCGACGAGGATGTTGGCCGCGTTGAGATCGCCGTGCACGTACGACACGTAGTGATAGTCCTGCGTGGGGAGAGGGGTGCGTGTGAGGAACTCGTCGTAGAAGTCGGAGACGTTCGGCAGCTCGAGCCCGCCGGGGAACCCGAGCATCGTCCGGGTCGCGTCCGGCACCAGGGCTGCGACGGCGGCCCGCACCCGCGGGGCCTTGTCGGCGGAGAACTGGTATTCGGAGAAGAGCGGGAGCCGCTCGTATCGGGCCGCCGCGTACAGCGGCCCGAGGATCTCGTCGAAGGCGATCTCCACGATCGAGGCCAGCTGCGGGGTCGGGATATCCGCCGCGAACATGGACTGCAGCGTCCGCACGCCGCCCTGCCCCATAGCCGCGTAGGAGTACTTGAGGCCGGCGCGGTCGCCGAAATCGACGAAGCCCCGAACACGCGGGGCGTTGTTCCCTAGCACCTCCTCCACCTGCTCAAACGCCACCCGCTCCTGCGCGATCGACCGGTTCGGGCCGAGCTTGACCACCGCCGGTGCGTGCTGCTGGCCGAGGGCGTCCCGGCTCACGGCCCGCCAGACCGTGGCCTCGGAGAAGCCGCCGTGCAAGGGATCGAGATCCACCTCCGTGCTGTCGCGGAAGAGGTGCGCCACGATGCTCCGGTCGCTGTCCTGCAGCGCGGCCGCCTCCCCCCCGCCGATCCGAGGCTCGAACCCCAGCGGATGCCGGGGCAGGTCCAGCTCGGCTCCGGGTCGCAGCCAGTCGACGAAATCCGCGGGGGAGTCGAAGCAGCCAACGCCGAGGATCTTGTCCAGCTGCAAGAGGGCGTTGAAGTGCTGCGTACGCGACGCGCTGGCCGTGAGCGCCGAGCACGTCGCGAGGTCGTCGATGCCTAGACGCGTCCTCAGCTCGTAAAGGAGGAAGCTCACCTTCGCCTCGGTCCAGACCCCGACGACACCAACGCGCAGCGGTTCGCCGCCGTGCGCGCGCCGGATCCGGTCGAGCTGCTCTTCAAGGTCGGTGCCCGCGAGGTCGTTCAGCGTGATCGAGTCGACGATGCACTCGTTGGCCGCAGCCTCTGCCCGCTGGTCCATCTCCAGCACGAGACGCGCGCCGATCGTGTCCTTAATGCAGTGCGCGCCGAAGCGCTCTAGGTGCTCGCGCTGTGCGGGATCGTCCGCGTCGTGCCAGTCGCGGATGTGGACGAGGTCGATCGCATCCGAGGGCAGGCTGCGCGCCCACTGGATGAGCTGGGCCAGCGGCCCCGCGGCCGGCTCCGGTCCGAGCAGGCGAGTCGACTCCGAGTAGCCGACGTGCAGCAGGTTCGGCAGCGGATCGTGAGGGCCGATCGGGTCGACGAAGTCACGTTGCAGGCACTGCGTGATCAGGACGGTCGTCATCTCACCCCGTAGCCTGCGCCCAGGACAAGGCGATTGCAACCGGCTCCGGACGTCGTGACTGCGGCCTTGCAGCAAACGTACCCCGAGACACCCGCGTGTGCCCATTGCTGCATATCCGCCTCTCGGATGAGACACACCCGAGCCGGCCGGCCTCAGCACCTGCGGACCTGCGTTTAATCCGCAGGTTCGTGTCATATCGGCCCGTGCCACATTCGTGCCAGAACGGGCGGAAACTACGGTTACCAGCGGTCACTCAAGGACAACGCGAATGACCGCTGAACTGGACACGTACAGGTTGACCCCCTGCCCGAAACGGCCTTCTGAGCAGCGGGTCACACGGGCCGCTGAGTTGCAGTTTACCGCTGTACAGGAGGTTCACGCGGGACCGGCCAAGGGCGTTGGTCCAGGTTGGACCACTCTGAACGGGCACGACCTACGTGCCCATGGCCGAGGCCCGCGCCCAGATGGAGGTCAACGTCTTCGGCGCCGCCCGCCTCATCCAGCTCGTCCTTCCCGCAATGCGCGCCCAGCACTCCGGGACGATCGTTAACGTCACCTCCATGGGCGGCAAGATCACCACCCCGCTGGGCGCCTGGTACCACGCCACCAAGTTCGCCCTCGAAGCCTCCAGCGACTGCCTGCGCATGGAGGTCGCCCCGTTCGGCATCGACGTCGTCGTAATCGACCCCGGCGGCATCCGCACCGAATGGGGCGGCATCGCCGCCGAGAAGGTCCGGGCCGTCTCCAGCCGCGGCCCCTACGCCGCCCAAGGCAACGCCCTAGCCAACTCGCTCACCTCCGAGACCACCGGCCGGCGCTCCTCCCCGCCCGAACTCATCGGCACGACCATCACCAAGGCCGTCACCACCCGGCGCCCCAAGACCCGGTACGCCGCCGGCTATGGCGCCAGACCCATGATCGTCTTGCACGGCCTGCTGCCCGACCGCGCCTTCGATGCGTTCATACGCCGGGCCGCCAGCGTCCCATCCACCTGAGCACCGGCCGGTCACAGCGGTCGCGACCCCCGTGCACCCCGCGGACAACACGTTGCGGGCGTCGCGACGGCACCAGCATCCGGCAGCGATTCAGCCACGCCGCTTCCCATGACCTGTTCACTCGTCAGCCGCTAACGTCCCCAATGCGTGAGCTGGCGGCTGCACTCGAACCGCAGGCGTTCAAATCACTCAGGGGTGCCCCCACCACGTGCAGATTGACCGTTCGGGTGCGGCTCGGGCGGCAGGTCGGCCGACTGTGATTTGCCGCCAGGCGGCTACGCGCGCTGTCGCCCTCGTCCCGTTGACCACGATCTGTAATCTGGGTCCGAACTTGAAGCTCGGCCTGCGATTCTGGTAACCCGGGTCCAGCGCCGTGCTTGGTCGAGCCCGACGCCTCCGACGTCCCTCAGTGCGGCAATGGGCGCGCATTCCCGGGGCGCTGGTGAGAGCCGGCCGGCGCATCTGCGGCGGGCGGCGCAGCCGGGGTCAGGGCGCGAGCCGGAACGGCGGGTATGAGTCGGTGACCAGGGTCACGGCGTAGCCGATGACGCGGTTGTGCCACCGCGCCACCCCGGCCACGAAGTCGAACAGGCCCCGCGGGTAGCGGCCGGTGAACAAGATC
>DASSXJ010000019.1 GCA_035703895.1 bacterium
CAGCCCGTTCGCCACAACTCGACGCAGGCCAACTTCTGCATCCAGGGGGGCGGGCATACGATCGTGAAAGGGAAGACGATCCGCTTCACCCAGTACGACGTCTGGATCCACCCATCGCTCGCCACCTACACCCACGTCAACGACACCAAGGAGCTGCAGGTCCGTCTCACCTACAGCAACGCCCCGGTCCTCGAGAAGATGATGATCCACTACGTCGAGGACAACCCGCAGGCAGAAGAGGCCGGCGAAGAGGCGGAGGGGGGAGAGGCAGGGCCCAAGCCGGCGCACCCCCCGTTTCCCGACTTCATCCAGATCGACGACGAAGGCTCCACCCTGATGTCGTACGAGAAGCTGATCAACCCCGAGGCGGTCGAGCAGCGGCCCCTCCACTGGCCGTGGGCGCGGGTCAAGGCCGAACTCGACAAGCTCGCGGTCCTCGGAAAAGGCTATGTCGGCCGGCGGCTCTACCTCTTGTATAATCCGGCCACCGGCCGCACGAACGGGACGACCAACAACTTCTTCGCGGCCATTACGATCCGGCCGCCATCCATCAACGACAAGCCCCACCGGCATGCCTCGGCGGCGATCAACTACTTCTTCGGCGGGAGCGGGAAGAGCATCGTGGACGGCAAGACCTATTACTGGAAGGCGGGCGACCTGATGCTCACAGCGCCCGGCTGGGCGATCCACAACCACTCGTCCAACAACGAGCCCGTCTACGAGCTCACCATCCAGGATCAGCCCCTGAACATCGCGATGGACTCGCTCCTCTGGCAGGAAGACCTCCGGCACCCCCCGCGGCTGCTCGGTTCGCAGAAGGGGTTCGAGACCAAGGGCAAGGTCGCCGCGAAATCCTGAGGAGCAGACGGTGAACCTCGACGACCGCTTCTTGCGGGGCTCGTATCCCCCGCTGATCACGCCCTTCAAAGACGGGGCCGTGGACTACGAGACGTACGCCGCGCTGGTCGAGTACCAGATCGCGGAAGGCTCCCACGGCATCGTCGTCAACGGCACCACCTCGGAGCCGAGCGCCTTGACGGCCGAGGAGCGCGCCAGGTTGGTCAGGGTCGCCGTCGAGGCGAGCCGCAAGCGGATTCCCGTGGTCGCCGCCACAGGGTCGCAATCGCACGCGGAGACGGTGTGGCTGACCGAGCAGGCCGTCTCTGCCGGAGCCGAGGCGGTGCTGGTCGTGACCCCCTACTATATCCGCCCGCCCCAACGGGGGCTGGTCGAGTACTTTGTGGACGTCGGCCGCCGCACCGCGCTGCCGTTCCTGATCTATCATATTCCCGGGAGGGCGGCCGTCTCGGTGGAGCTCGACACGATGGAGCGGATCGCCGAACGGCTCCCCACGCTCGTGGGCATCAAGCAGGCGGTCAATGACCTCGGCTTCGTGAGCCAGCTGCTCGATCGCTTCGGGCCGGAGTTCCGCGTCTTCGTGGGCCTCGAGGAACTGAGCTTCCCGATGCTTGCGATCGGCGCCTCGGGGTTGATGAACGCGGTGGGCAACCTCGCCCCCCGGAAAGTGGCGCGATTGTACGAAGCTGTCGCCTCACGCGATCTCGACGAGGCCAGGCGTCTTCACTACGAGCTGTTCGAGCTGAACCGCGCGGTGTTCTGGGACACCAATCCGATCCCGATCAAGTACATGATGAAGCGCCTGGGGCTCATCGCCGCCAACGAGCACCGGCTGCCGATGGTTCCCGCGGAAAAGGCGCTCGCGGTCCGGCTCGACGCGGTGCTGGACCGGGCGAAGCTGCCCCCCGTGCAGCGTCCCGTTGAGGCGATCTAGGGGCCGCGCCGCTGCGGCGCGGACAGAGAGGGAGAGGCGATGAGCTACCGAGACTTGCGTGGCTGGATGACCCAGGTGGAGGAGCTCGGGGAACTCAAGGTCGTCCAGAAGGCAGACTGGAACGTCGAGATCGGGGTCATCACCGAGATCGTGATGAACCGGCACGGACCGGCGCTCTTGTTCGACGACATCACGGGGTACCCCGCGGGCTACCGCATCGTCGCCAACGCGCTCGGCGGGCCGAAGCGTCTGGCGTACACGCTCGGCCTGCCGACGGACCGGGACATCAAGGAGCTGGTGCCGCTGTGGCAGCAGAAGAAAGCGGCGCTCCGGCCGATCCCGCCAAAGGTCGTGAAGGACGGTCCGGTCATGGAGAACGTCGCCCGCGGCGAGGACGTGGATCTGTTGAAGTTTCCGACGCCGAAATGGCACGAGCACGACGGCGGCCGGTACATCGGCACGGGGAGCGTCGACATCACCCGCGATCCAGAGGAAGGGTGGGTGAACCTGGGCTGCTACCGGGTGATGGTGCATGAACGGAATCAGGTGGGATTCTACATCTCGCCCGGGAAGCAGGGGCGCATCCAGCGGGAGAAGTGGTTTGCGCGGGGCGGGCCGATGCCGATCGCGATGTCATTCGGGCACGATCCGGCGATCTTCATGGCGGGCTCGTTGGAGATCCCGTGGGGGATGTCGGAGTACGACTGGGTGGGCGGGGTGAAAGGACAGCCCGTCGAGGTGATCGAGGGCCCGGTGACGGGGCTGCCCATTCCGGCGCACGCGGAGATCGTGATCGAGGGCTTCGTGGATCCGGGCCACAAGCTGCCGGAGGGCCCGTTTGGGGAGTGGACGGGGTACTACGCCAGCAAGCAGCGGGAGGAGCCGGTGGTGAAGGTGGCCGCGCTGTACCACCGCAACCAGCCGATCCTCCTGGGGTCCCCGCCCGTCAAGCCTCCCTCGGAGCTGGCCTACTATCGCGCGTTCCTGCGCGCAGCGGCGATCGACGAAGAGCTCAAGGCCTCCGGCGTTCCCGACGTGACGGGCGTCTGGTGCCACGAGGTGGGGGGCTCGCGGCTGTTCAACGTCGTGGCCATTAAGCAGCGCTATTCGGGGCACGCGAAGCAGGCGGCGGTCGTCGCTTCGCAGTGTCACGCCGGGGCGTACCTCGGGCGCTTTACCGTGGTGGTGGACGAGGATATCGATGTGATGAACCTCGAGGAGGTCATGTGGGCGATCTGCACCCGCTGCGATCCGGAGAAGGACATCGACATCCTCCGGCGGTGCTGGAGCGGCCCGCTCGACCCGATCATCCCGCCGGGGCAGAAGGGGCTGAACTCGCGGGCGATCATCGACGCCACCCGGCCGTTCGAGTGGCGGGACCAGTTTCCCGTGGTCGCCGAATCGAGTCCTGAGCGCCGTGCCGAGGTGCTGAAGAAGTGGGGGCACATCGTCCTCTCGTGAGCGAGGCCCGGCGCCGCGCACCGGTCGGCCGGCGTCAATTCCTCACGATGTCGGCGGGCGCGGCCCTCGCGGCGTTGCTCGCGCCCGACCGCGCGCCGGTCCGGGCCCAGGGGTTGACTTCCCTCAGCGTCGGGTTGGCGTTCCACGACCTCGATGCGGTGCCGGCTTGGATCGCGCAGGACAAGCGCTTCTTCGAGAGATACGGCCTCAACGTCGACATCATCAGCATCCAGGGTGGGGCGAAAACCGCCGCGGCGATGG
>DASSXJ010000020.1 GCA_035703895.1 bacterium
TCGGGGAGGTGGGTGGGGGGCACACGCTGGGCGGCGGGGGCCAGGACTACATGTATATCCCGATGGCTGTGGAGCGCGAGACAGGCGTAGCGCTCACGCCGCATCAGGCGGCGGAGATCAAGTACGCGGTCCTGGGGCGGCGCGTGCGGGTCGAGGCGTACGACCGCGATCGGGTGGAAGCCGCGCTGGCGGGCGCCGCGCTCGCCGGCCGGATCACCCCCGAGCGGGCGCGAGAGATCATCCACAGCTGCGTGCTCCCCTCGTTCCAGACCGCGCTCGAGGGGCTGCGCGAGGCGGGGCGGCTGGCCGCCCGCCATCGCGTGCCGACCGTGGTGCACACGTCCGCCCCATCCGAGTCGGCAATCGACGACGCCGCGGATGTCGCCGGCCCATTCCTGATCTCGGGGCACACCAATCATGCGACCTTCACCTTGGAGGAATCGCTGGCCTGCGCCCGGCGGCTCCGGGCGAAGGGCGCCTGGATCGAGGTCAGCACCCTGGACGCTTTCGGGCTGCGGCGCTTGGTGCCGCGGCCCGATAATATGTACGCGCTGCTCCGGCATGACCTGGTGGATTTCGTCGCGACGGATTACGCGAGCGGCAACTGGGACAATCCGTACACTGGCGTCGCACACGCGGTTGCAGACGGCGTGCTCACGCTCCCGAAGGCGGTCGCGCTCGTGAGCCGGAACGTGACGCGGGCATATCCCGCGCTCGCGCCGGATCGCGGGGAGATCACCCCAGGAAAGGCCGCCGACCTCGTGGTGTGCCGCGAGCGGTTCGACCAGGTCGATCTCGTCTTCGTCAACGGCCGGCTGGTCTGGGAGGGAGGAACTGTGCGGCGATCGCCTGCGCCCTCGCCCGGGAATTCGTAGGGTCGGGATAGGGAGGATCGAGTTCAGGACTGGGGGGACTGCGATGGACATCGTGGTAATCGGTGGGGGCATCGTCGGCGCCTCGGTGGCGTACCGGCTGGTACTGGCGGGCGCCGAGGTGACGCTCCTCGAAGCCGGCCGCCTGGCCGGGGGCACGTCGGCCGCCACCTTCGCCTGGATCAACTCCAATGACAAGACTCCGCTCGAGTACCACCGGTTCAACACCGCGGGGATGGCCGAGCACGCTCGGCTGCGGCAGGAGTTCGGGGCGGCACCCTGGCTGCACGTGGACGGCAACATCGAGTGGGCCGATGATTCGTCCACGAGTGCCGCGCTGCGCAGCAAAGTCGCCCGATTACAGGAGTGGGGGTACGACGCAGAGCGGCTCCCGATCGACGCGCTGCGGGAGATCGAGCCCGAGCTCGTCCCTCCGAACGGCGTCACCGAGTTCGCCTTCTATCCGTTGGAGGGCTACGTCGACGTCCCTATGCTGGTCGGCGGCCTTGTCCGGGCGGCGGAGAAAGTCGGAGCGAAGGTTCGCACCGAGTGCCGGGTCACCGAGCTCGCGGTGGAACGCGGGCACGTCGGAGGCGTGGTGCTGACCGGCGGCGAACGCATCAAGGCCGACCTGGTCGTCAACTGTGCCGGCCGCTGGACCGACCAGGTGGCCGCCCTCGCACGCGTCCGCGTCCCACTCGCGCCGACCTCGGGATTGCTCGCGATCTCGGTCCCGTCGCCGGTCGGGCTTCGCAGCCTCCTGCACACGCACGCGGTGAATCTCCGCCCGGACGGTGCCGGCCGGATCATGATGCGGGCAGGCGAGTTCGACCGCACCGTGGACGAGGACACGCCGGTTGTTCCCCTGCCCCCGGCGTGCCATCAGATCCTCGAGCGCGCCCGCCGCGCACTGCCCGGCCTTGCCGGCACCACCCTGGAGGTGGCGCGGGTCGGCGTGCGGCCGATCCCCAGCGACGGCTATCCGCTGGTCGGCCCGATGCCCGGAGCCCCAGGCATGTATGTCGTGTGCACGCACAGTGGAGTGACGCTCGGCCCGCTTCTAGGACGGCTGGTGGCCGACGAGGTCGTGCGCGGCGTGGTCGACCCCCGGCTGCGTCCGTTCCGTCCGGAGCGCCTCATGGTGTGAGGTGGATTGCGCGCTTGGCCGAGTTGAAGCGGGTGGCGGCTTCCCGGCGTTGTCTTTACGTGACGAGGCTATTCGCAGGCGGCGGGCAGGTTCCGCTGGGCGTCTGCCTGTCTTCCCGTGCATCCCGTTCGATGCGCGCGCGCGCACGGCGATCCGGCGAGCCGTACCCACCGCCGCCGCCGGCCCGGACGAGGAGGAGATCGCCCGCTCGCAGCGTCTCGTGGACCTTTGAGCCCAGCGTCCGCGCCGCGCCGTCGCGGACCAGGACGCACGCCCCCGGAGCACCGGTTCCGCCGCCAAAGAGGCCGGGGGCGCCGTGCGCGTGGCGATCGGAGTGCAGGCCAAAGGTGACGCCGTCGGCGAGGATGCGGTAGGCTCGTTCCATCCCCAGGCCGCCGCGGTACTCACCCGCCCCGCCAGAGTTGGGCACGAGACCGTATCGGAGGACTTCCAGGAACGGGAACTCGATCTCCACGGATTCCACGGGCGTGTTATGACCGTTCGTGAGGTGCATGATCATCCCGTCGGCGCCGTCCTGGCACCACAGCCCGCCGTTGCCGGCCCCGAGCACTTCGGAGAGGATGCGGGTGTGTCCGCCGGCGCGATGGCCGAAGGAGATGCCCGTCTGACAGTCAAAGCCGGGGGCCGTCACACGCTGGGGCAGCACGGCTGCAAGCGCCATGTTGACGGCGTCAAAGATCTTGTAGCAGGCGCTTGTTCGCGCGCGTGTCGCGGCCGGCCATCGCGGGTTGACGAGGCAGCCGAGCGGCGCGGTGACGTGGACGGGCCGCATCGTTCCGGCATTGACGAGAAGGTGGGTCACACCGAGAATTGACATCACGGTCGTCCGCACCGTCGAGAGCGTCGAGCCCCACGGGACGTTAATAAACCCGTCAGCCTGCGCGTCCGTGCCCGCGAAGTCGATCGTCATTTCGGTGCCGGCGATCCGGACGGCTACCCGCACGTAGAAAGGGCCCCCGCCGGTGCCATCGCCCTCCATGAAGGCTTCGCCACGGTACGCACCGTCAGGGATTGCACCGATCGCATCCCGAGAGATCCGCTCGGCGTACTCTTGGACCTCGACCATGAACTCCTTGATCGCGTCGGGACCATATTTACGGGCGAGGGCGCGCACGCGCGCCTCCCCGGTGCGGCACGCCGCGATCTGGGCGTCGAAGTCTGCGAGGACCGTGCGCGGGGCGCGCACGTTCGCAGCGAGAAACTTCCCGAACGGCGACCGGCGCCAGCCGGCGTCGAGGGGGATTCGCATCGGTGAGAACACGATGCCCTCCTGGAACACGTCGGTGGCCCGGGCGTTGCTGGCCGCCGCGCCGCCGCCGACGTCTAGGTGGTGCACGTTCGCGCAGGCCACCCCCAGCAACTGCCCGTTGTCGCGGATGGGCGTGAACAAGAGGATGTCGTTTACATGCTGGCCTCCGTGAAATGGATCGTTGAGCACGAACGCTTCTCCGTCCTGGAGATCGCCGAAATCGTACTCCTCCGCCACGGCAGCGGCAGCCGGATCCATCGCGTTGAGGAGCTGGGGGATGTAGTTGGCGATGGCCACGGTGTTCCCGTGCGGATCGAGCACGGCCGTCGCAATGTCGCGCACCTCGCGGACGATCGTGGAGTGGGCGGAGCGGTAGAGGTTGACGCCCATCTCCTCCGCGGTCGCGGCGAAGGCGTGGCCGATGACCGAGAGGGTGACCGGATCCATGTCAGGTGACCTCCAGGATGAGATTGCCGATCGGATCGACGCGGGCGGTCCATCCCTCGGGTACGAACGTCGTCGCCGTGGGTTCCTCGACCACACAGGCGCCGGCAATCGCGGCGCCGGGCTCGAGCTCGTGCCGGGCGTGGTAGCCGCGTGCGCGCGCGGCGTGGACGCGATCGCGTGCCGGCGCGGGCCGGATCTTGCGTAGTGGAGACGGCGCGACGGCGATGAGCCTGTAGCCGACCACCTCGACCACCTCGTCGGGCACGGCGTGCCCATATCGCGTCCGATGCCCCTCGTGAAACGACTGCGTGATCGCCGCTACAGTGAGCCCATCGCACGCGACGGGAATCTCGTAGGCCTGGCCGGCGTACCGCATGTCCATCTCCCGGCGGCAGCGCACGTCGCTCCACGGCCGCGCGTACTCCGCGAACTCCCGTTGTGCGCGCGCCTCCAATTCGGCGAAGACATCGGCCACGCCGGCATCGGTCAGGCTAGCGGCAGGACTGACGCGGGTCATCGAAAAATCCTGCCGCGTATCTGCGATGAGCAGCCCGTAGGCGGAGACGAGCCCGGGGTTCGTGGGAACGAGGACACGAGAGATGCCGAGGTCCGCCGCC
The DNA here is from genome assembly GCA_035703895.1 of bacterium. Lineage (NCBI taxonomy): Bacteria > bacterium. Next base: position 4,354 of record DASSXJ010000020.1, read on the forward strand.
ACGGCCGCGGCGTGGAGGGGACCGGACCCTCCATACGCCACGATGGTATAATCCCGCGGGTCGTACCCGCGTTCGATCGTCACGAGACGGACCGCCTGGGCCATGGTGACGTTCACGAGCCTGAGCACGCCCTCGAGGGTCTCCGCGCTCGACAGCGCCACTCGGTCCGCCAGTGCGGCGAGCGTAGCTTCGGCACGCTTCGCGTCGAGCTGCATGCGGCCTCCGAAGAACGCCTGGGGGCGGATGCGTCCGGCCAGCACGTTCGCGTCGGTCACCGTGAATGCCGTGCCGCCCCTGCCGTAGGCCGCCGGCCCGGGATCGGCGCCGGCGCTCTGCGGCCCGACTTTGAGCATGCCGCCCCGGTCGACATCGGCAATGCTGCCGCCGCCGGCACCAACCGTGGCGATGTCAATCATGGGCACGGTCAGCGGCAACCCGCCGATCCTGTACTCGCGGGTGATGCCGGGCCGGCCGTTCGTGACGAGGCACACGTCGGTGCTGGTGCCCCCCATGTCGAACGTGATGACGTTGGCAAATCCGGCCTCGAGGGCGACGGTCGTCGCGCCGATCACTCCGGCCGCCGGACCGGACAAGATCATTTTGGCGGCATGCCGGCGGACCGCGTGGGCTGGCACGGTCCCGCCGTTCGCCTGCACGATCGTCAACGGCCCTCCGAAGTTCCGGGCGCGCAACCCGTCCTCGAGGCCCGCCAGGTAGCGTTGCACGACGGGTTTGGCGTACGCGCTGATCACGCACGTGCTCGTTCGCTCGTACTCCCGAAATTCGGGGAGGACCTCCGAGGCCCGCGTCACGGCGATCCCGGGGAGGGCCATTGTCAACGCGTTCTCGACCGCGAGTTCATGCGCCGGGTTCGCGTATCCGTGAAGCAGGCAGATGGCGACAGACTCCACGCCATCGTCGCGCACCAACCGGCGGACTTCCTCGATGAACGCGAAATCGGTGAGCGGACGCCGGACCTGCCCGTCGGGGCCCATCCGCTCATCGACCTCGAGGATGTGATCTCTGGAGACGAGCGGCTGGGGCTGTCGGTAAAACAAGTCGAAGAGACGGGTTTTGGCTTGGCGCTGGATCATCAGAACGTCACGGAAGCCCTTGGTGGTCAGCAGGCACGTCCGGGCGCCCTTGTGCTCCAGCACCGCATTGGTGACAACGGTCGACCCATGGACGATCGTTTCGATCTCGCGCGCGTCGATGCCGCACTCTGACACGGCCGCGATGACAGCGCGCTCTGGTTGGGCGGGCGTGGACAGGACCTTTCCGGTCGCGTCGATCCGATCGCCGCGCGCGAGCACCCAGTCGGTGAACGTGCCGCCGACCTCCACCCCCAGCCGCATCTTACTCACAATGAGAACCTCTCGGCACGCGCTGGATCGACGTGCCGTCCAGCGCATGTAGCTCGAACGCCGGAGGCGCTTTCATCGGGCCGCGCGGAAGTCTGACACGACCCCTGGTTGAGCTCTCAAGACGGCGACCCCCGATATGACGTCGTTGGGGCGTGCGAGCAATCCTCTTTCGATCACGTCAACAATGCGCCAAGTTTCTGGAGGACCTCCGTCACCGCAGGCTGGGGCAGTGTGCAGATCCGCTCGGCGCGCCGAATCCGCCAATCGAGACTTTTGATTTGGTCCGAGAGCGCGACGCCGGTCACCGGGAGTCCGGCAGGGATTGAGACCTCGAAGGGATACCCTTTAATCCGGCTCGTGATCGGACACATTAACGCGAGGCCGACTTTGCTGTTGTATGCTGCGGGGGACACCACGACAGCTGGCCGGCGCCCTGTCCGTTCGGCGCCAGCCTGAGGGGCGAGGGTGATCCAAACAATGTCCCCGCGGTCGGGGACTCGGGGACGGCGGGCTACCACGCCTCTCTACCCTCGGGAGCTCCCGTATCAACTTCCTCGTGCAGATTGCGCTTGGTCACGCGGGAGAGGAGATCCTCAAGCGTTTGGCCCGGTTTAGTCGCCGGAGCGACGACTAGGGTCCCGTTTGTCACAGTGAGGTCGACCTCAGTCTCCTCACCGAGCTTGACTTCGATGGCAAACGGTTTGGGGATACGGAGGGCCAAACTATGCCCCCACCGCTGGATCTTGGTACGCATGAAAACGCCTCC
>DASSXJ010000021.1 GCA_035703895.1 bacterium
CCAATGTAGCCAAGCCTTTCCCACACCGGGTCTTCTAGCAATTCCGTCTTCGCAAAGCCGATGACGGTTTCATCAAGTTTGGCCCACCACAGAAACCTGTCTGTACTCTGGTTCCAGAACTCATCATCGAAGTACTTGGAACGGGCAGCGGGATCGTTCGCAAAATGGTCGCCGGTGGGCCGTATTTGCCGCCAGTATTCATCGGCCATTTTGAATAGGCGGTCACGCTCGTTCCGAGGAACTGGAGCCATCCGTAGGGCGTTCAACGCTCCACCCCCAAGAATCGAGCGATGGCGATGCGGACCCTTGGCTCAATAATCAAATCCCAATGATTGAAACCGGGGAAGTACACCTCCTGTGCTCCATAGAATGCGGCCACCCGAGGGCCTCGCTCCGCTGGGAGTGCGTCGCCGTAGACGACAAGCGACGGGCAGGGCAGTGATGGAACCGAGATCCCGCGTTTCCGCTCGCATCGAGCGAGGAGCGACTCGGGCCGGCAACGCTCACCCGGGGCAGCGGGGCCGTATACCGCCTCCGGGTCAAACGTACCGAACGATAGGGCCGTCTCGGGATGAAAACCTTGAACCTCTGCTGGAGGGCTCGGCTCAAGAACAATCACGCTGTGCGGCTTCACAACAGGAGCGACATGAAGCACTGTCAAACCCCCCATGCTCCAGCCGCACAGTGCAACCGGACGATCCAGACGCTGGACCGCAGTTGTGACCACAGCCGCGTAGGCCGTCATGCTTGCCTTCGCAACGTCGAGGTCTTCTTGCAGGTCAACGGCGGAAACGGTGATACCTGGGAACGCCGACTTCCATTCGTCAAAGATCCACGGACCGCTACCCGCACCGTGCACGAGCACCAATGACCTCGGCGGCCGCCTGGGCACGTTTGTCCCTACCGCACCGGCACCAGAATTAAGAATTGTTCACCTGTCCCAATCTAGGTCCCTGCCGAACAGGAAGCAAGATGGACCTCCATTGACAAGTAATCTTTCGAAAGATATCTTTCGAAAATGAGCGGGCAGGCGGGTCCCGGCCACGGCACGTCAAAATCGACGCTGCGTGTAACGTGCGAATAGCCCGCCAACGATCATTTGTGCCCGCGCTGCTCAGGGAGAACGGCGAGTTTCGCGCGTTCTGGGCCGGACAGTTAATCTCGCTCTTCGGCGATCAGATCACGTTGCTGGCGCTCCCTCTTCTGGCTGTCCTGCTCCTGCACGCCGGAGCGCGAGAAATGGGATATCTCACTGCGGCGGGACTTGTACCGACGCTTCTGTTCGCCCTCCACGCCGGCGCTTGGGTTGACCGGCGTGGCCGGCGCCGTCAGGTGATGATCGCCGCCGATATCGGACGAGCCGTCCTTCTCTTGACCGTCCCGATCGCATACACCGTTGGCAGGCTCACGATGGTCCACCTGTACGCAGTCGCGTTCTTGGTGGGGACGCTCAGCGTCCTGTTCATGGTGTCCTACGGCGCGCTGTTCGTCTCCCTCGTGCCCCGCGATCGATATGTCGAAGGCAACGCGCTTTTGCATGGAAGCCGGGCGTTGTCGTTTGTGGGCGGCCCGAGCCTCGGCGGACTCCTTGTCCAGGTTTTTTCGGCGCCGTTTGCGCTCGTCGCCGACGCAGTCTCATTTTTCGCGTCCGCGTTCTTCCTCGGCCGGATAGCGCCCGCCGAGCCACCAACTGAAAAAAGCGGCCACGGTCAGGTCTTCGCGGGCGCTCGTTTCATCTTGCAATCGCCGGTCATGCGTGCCTCGGTCGCCGCAGGGGCGACGTTCAATTTCTTCAACCTCATGTTCTCCGCGCTGTTCGTGCTCTATGCGACGCGAATACTCGGCGTACAGCCCGTGATGCTCGGTGCGGTCTTGGGCGCGGGCGCAGTCGGAGCGGTGTTCGGATCAACCATCACCGGATGGCTGGGAAGGCGCATCGGCATAGGCCCGACTTTCATTCTCGGATGCGTGCTATTCCCGCTGCCCCTGGTGCTTGTACCGGCCGCCGAGGGACCGGCCTTGCTGATTCTGGCTTTCTTGTTCGCCGCGCGGTTCGGATCCGGCCTGGGTGTGATGGTCCTCGATATCAGCTTCGGATCGATCGCCGCAGCGCTCATCCCGAATCATCTGAGATCTCGCGTCTCCGGAGCATTCACCGTCGTGAACTATGGGGTCCGGCCGCTCGGCTCGCTCGCGGGCGGATTCCTTGGGAGCGCGATTGGGATTCGACCGACGCTCTGGATCGCTACCGTCGGAGCGATCGCCGGCTTCCTATGGTTACTTCCGTCCCCTCTACCGCGGCTGAAAACGCTCGAGGGAATAACAGATGATGCGCCCGCCTCGACGCCTTCCGGCGCGGCGGACCTGAGCAGATAGTAGCGGTACCCAGTGTCCGGGTTTATACAGTCTCAACCCACCGAGGGCTCGTGACGAGTCTTGAAGCAGCGCTCCAAAAGGTGGGCATCTCCCAGGCGCTCCGAACACGCCGCGAATGCTTTGGTGGGGCCGCGCCACCGCAGCTCGTCCACATCGCGGAAGAGAGGCGCGTCGGTCCTAAGCGTCGCCAGATCTTTGAATAGAAGCGCCAGGTCGCGTCGGTCCTCACCTAGTACGGCCGGCGGGAAGTCCTCGATGTTGCCGTATCGATTCACCAGCCGTGCCGCCCTGATCGGACCTATCCCCGGAATACCTGGATATCCGTCCGCCGAGTCGCCGACGAGTGCGAGGAAGTCGGGAATCAGGACGGGTTCCACCCCGAACTTCGCCCGCACTCCCTTCGCATCGAGGATCTTCTGTCCTTTACGGTCAACCTGCACTACCCGCTCGCCGCGGACGCACTGCGCCAGGTCCTTATCGGGTGTCCAGATGCAGATTTTCTCCACGCCCACATTCCCAAACGCGATCTGCGCCGCGGAGGCAAGTCCGTCGTCAGCCTCGAGTTCGGTCATGGGCCATACAGCCACTCCCATGGCCGTGAGCGCTTCCTCGAGCGGGTGGAATTGCGCGAGGAGTGCCGGCTCGATGCCCTCCCCGGTCTTGTAGCCAGCCCAGAGGTCGTTACGGAAGGACTCGATGACGTGATCGGTCGCCACACCGACGTGGGTTGCCCCCGTGTCGATCATGTGCAACACGGAATGCAGCACGCTGATAACGGCGCCGAAGGGCGGATCCTCGCCCTTCTTGTAGCGACGAAGGCCGTAGAACTGGCGGAACAGTTCGTATGTGCCGTCGAGGAGATGAACGATCATCGCGGTGGGTGCTTACGAGGCTCCCAGTTGGGCCACGTCAGCGCGACGCGCATTCTCCACTGGAGCGCGATCTAGACTCCGATGCCCGACAACTCCTGCATCGTGCGGACGACCGCCGAGAAGTCCTCCTCACGCCCCTTGCTCCGGGCCAGCTCTACAGTGTTGATCTGCTTGGCCACGGCCACGGCGGGCATCGCCACCGAGAGCGACTCCGCCAGCCGTAGGATCAGGCCGTAATCTTTGGACATCATTCGCAACGCAAAGGCAGCGGGGAACTCGCCCCGCGTAACGTTCTCGAACTTGCCCTTCTGTGCAGGGGACACAACGGACGTCGATCCTAGCTCGCCCAGCATGAGTGCTGTATCCAGCCCGGCCTTGCGTCCAAGCGCGACGGCCTCGGCGAGCGCCTGAATCCCCAGGCCGAGGAGAGTGTTCGTGACCAGCTTCATGGTCGCGCCCGCCCCGCTGGCCCCCATGTACCCGTGACGGCCGAGTGTGCCCAAAATCGTGGCGCTCGAATCATACGCCTCTCTTTCGCCGCCGACAAAGATGATCAGCGTTCCCTGCTCCGCCTGCACGGTGCTGCCCGAGACAGGCGCATCGATCGCGACTACCCCCGTCGAAAGAGCCGACGTTGAAACCGCGCGCGAGGTCTCGGGCAGAACGGTGCTGAGATCGATCAGTGTGCTGCCGCGGCGCGCCCCCGCGAGAACCCCCCCGGGCCCGAGGATCACCTCCCTCACGGCTGCGTCGTCAGCCAGCGAGTACAGGATCACATCCGATTCCTCAGCCACCGCTCTCGGCGTCTCGGCGAGCGATGCCCCCGCCTTCAGGAGCGGCTGCGCCTTGTCCGCGCTCCGATTGTACACGGTTACCCGATGGTGGGCGTCAAGCAGTCTGCGGGCCATACGGGATCCCATGTATCCCAGCCCCAGGAACCCGATGCGACGCGTCGGTGGCTCTGGCATCTCTTCACCTCCTAATAAAGCCCGTTCCGCCGAGATCAACATCGTCTTGTTCATAATAATCCTTTCTCTCGCACGAAGCGCTGGAGGGTGACAAGTATCACACTCTATTAGTGAAGCAGTTCATCTGCAAATTTCCCTCCCCAGCTTACGATGGAGCCATCCTAACAGAAAGGAGGGAGGACAATGCGGAACATGCTCATGGCCTTGCTTGTTGGGGTGGCCATCCTTCTCCCGGCGGCGGGAGCGTTCGCCGACGAGGGAAATTACGGCGATCGCGACTCATCCGTCGAACCTGTCGTGGTCCAAGCCGAACCGATTCAACTCGGTATCGTCTCCGGCGCGGACAAGGATCCGTATCACGACGAGATGCGGTTGGACAGCCGTGAGAACTAGCCTCCCGTACGCTGCCGGCCGTCTGGCGTTGTTTGGGCGGCTGGCAGCGCGTTTCAGCCACTCCGCCCCTTACACCCCCCACTCAATCGTGCTCTCGCACCTCCTCCCCTTGGTCGGAGGAAGATCAACCGCCTGCCCCTAATTCCACGATTGACCGACAATTCAAGGATGGGTGACGCGCGGAGCCGATGAACACGAGACTGCGAGCAGACGGGTTCACGACGATCGAGACGGTGATCGTCATCGCGCTCTTTGGAATAGTCCTCGTAAGCTTGGTGGGCCTCCATTTGGTCGCGCTGTCCGCGGGTACCGCGGCGGAGACCTCGACGATCGCCGCCAACCTCGCTCGGGCTCGAATGGAGGAATTGCTCGCCCTTCCCCCCGACACGCTCAAGGACCAGAACAACACCGAGGCGCACCGCCAAATTCCGGCTGAGGGGGGGCGCGCCTACACGGTGCGCACCACTGTCGAAGCCCCCGACCCGGCACGATTGGACCTCACCGTCACAGTCACCTGGCAACTGGCGCGCGCGGGAGCCTGCGCCGCCGGACCCGGCGCGAACTGCGCGGGCAACCCGGTCACCTATTCCCGGACGCTCCAGACCCGGGTGGCGGCTCCAGTCCAACCATGAGGGGCCTATCTCTGGCAAAGGGCTATCTCTTGGTGGACGTGATCGTGGGGCTCGCCCTGTTCAGCTTTGTGCTGCTCGCGATCTATCATCTCTATGGTCCGACCTTCACCCTCTCGCGGGATATCAACGATCGACTGGCGGCCCAGCAGGACGTACGGTTGGCCCTCGATCGCGTGGCGCGCGCCCTCCATGAGACGACAACCGCCCCTGGGCGGTTGAGAGTCTATACGGCCGAGGCGGGCTGCACCGGCGCGTACGAAGGGTGCCTCGGGTTCGTCACGGCCCGCGACGCCAAGTGCGCGGGGACGTTCCAATTAATCGACGGCGCGCCCAACTGGCAGGCGACGATGTACCTCTGGCGGGACGTCGCGTCGAATGAGCTGCGGCTTCGATGCGAGCCGGCCACCACATTTCCGGCGGTCACATGGCCGCCGCGGGCGCTCGAGCCATTTGCGGTGGTTGGAACCCACATCGTAGGCGCATCGGTCGCACTGCAGCCGGCGGGAACCCCACGTCCGACGTCGATCTCCATCGGGATCCGCGAGCAATCGCGGACCTCCCTGCACCGGTCTCCGACGACGTTCTACAACGAGACCTTCTTTCTGCCCCAGAATCGATGAGCAAGAGACCCCGCCGCGCCCCAACGACCCCAAGGATGGCACCGGAGGACGAGCGGGGGCTGGCGATGCTGGCGGTGTTGGCGACGGTACTGATCGTCACCGTGATCAGTATCGCGCTGGTCGGATTGATGAACACCGACCTGACCCACGCCTCCATTCAGCACGCCGTCGCCCGGAGTTTCTACATTGCTCAGGCGGGCCTTCAGGAAGCGAAGATTCGGGTCTCAGCCTCGGCCGATCCGGCGGCCTACACGACTCCCGCAAGCGGAGTGACGGCTGCGTACGGGAGCGGCCGGTTCACCTATTGGGTGGACGCCGGGCCGGCAGCCGACGGGTGCGGGCCCGGCCTGAAGACAGTGGACGTCCAAGGAGGGGTTGGCTTTCTGGGGCGGACGATAGGATCGCGGGTCCGGGCATGTGCCGTGGGGGGCACGCCGTTTCTCGCGGCCCTCTTCGGGGTGGGGCGGGTCCAGTTCCAGGGGGCGGCGTCCCGCCTGTACCTGGCTCCCAATCACGTCGGGACGCCCGGAGGCGGGGGCAGCGTGGGGTCGTTCAGCGAGATCAGCTTCGGCGACCCCGACGTCCGCGTGAATGCGCTGAGCGAAGAGCGCTTTGAGCCGGTGGCGCTGAGAGAGGGAACCGTCCCGGACTATGGGCTGTACGGGTTTGCTGAGCGTCCGGACTACAACCCGAACGCAGCAGCCGATGCCGCGCCGTGGGTGCTGTCAGTCTTCGGAGACATCATCAAAGCACAACCCACGACCGGCCCTCTCCCGACCCGGTGCGGGACTGCGTACGCCTGCCTCACGGTGGGAAACGATGTGACCGATATCCGCGATGTGGCCGCCCTGCGTGCCGCCCATTATGTCCACCATGTCTACTTCAACGACATCCGGGAGGAGCGACTCCCGCCCCTCGCGCTCGATCCAGAGGGGTTTCAGATCCTGGCAGCCCACAACACGGCCAATGCGGATCTCAACCGGATTGTCGGCCTGGGGGGCAAGACAGACTCCCTCTATGAACGCATGCAGTTCTTCCGGCTCATGTTCTATCTGGCGGCGCATCCCACGCAGTTCCTGCGGGGCCCGATCTACGTCAATGGGACGGTGGAGCTGCTCCGCGACTGGAACTTGGGAGGCGACTCCGGTAACGTCACGCTCGCAGTCGCGGGGGATCTCATCATCGGCAAGAAGCTTACGCTGACGAACCGGCATGACCTTTCGTCTGCGATTGGCAGGCGGCTCCCGAGTCTCGTGGTGTTCAGCGCTCCCGAAGCGACCCCAGTGCCGGCGGAGGTCTGTGGGGGCGAGCGCATAAGCGGAACCGGCCGTCTGGTCGTGTGCGAGGAGAGCGCGCTGATCGTCGATGGATTGATCTACACGCAAGATGGGATGGCGATCGAACCCAGGGCAATGGTCGATCAGATCGGCGCCATGTACCACGATAACCAAGGCACACCGCATCCATCTTTCAGCCTGAGAGACGGGGCGGTCACGGTGCGGTTTGACCCGCTCGCCCTCAGCGTGTTTGGGCACGGGATCACGATCGTCTCGTGGCAGCAGCTGCACGGGCCGGGCGTGCCCGCGCCGCTCCCTACGGTGCCACCGGCGATCGGTCTCGGTCGGATTTTCTGATCCGCTCGATCGTGCGGCGGGCCGGCAAAGCGCGAAACGGGACGGCCTGCCTGTCACCCACGGAGGGAATTGGGCATGGGATTACCGTTGCGTGAGCAGGTCCTGACCTACCTTCAGAGTCACAATACGCTCACGCTCGCGACCGTCGGGTTGGAGGGACCGTGGGCGGCGGCGTTGTTCTACGTCAATGACGGTTTCGACCTGTACTGGCTCTCCGATCCTCACACCCGGCACTCGGAAAATGTCGCTCGCACGCGCAGGGCCGCCGCGACCATTCAAGAGGATTATCGCGACTGGCAGATGATTCAGGGCATTCAAATGGAAGGGACCGCCGAGCAGGTGGGGCCGCTTGCGGAAGCGCTTCATCCGATGGGGCTCTATGCGGCCAAATATCCGTTTCTTGAGAACTGGCGCAATCCCCCACCGACATTGGCGAGGGCGCTCGGGCCTGCGCGGGTGTACCGGTTTCGACCGAGCCGGGTATGGTTTGTTGACAACGCGAGAGGGCTCGGCAGCCGTCAGGAAGTTCAGATCCGGCCCTAGGCAGCGCAGCTCGTCACAGAGGCCTCCGGCCCCCCCGCCGTATAGCCGGCGCCCAATGAGCACCACGGCGCCGGGACGCGGCGGAGGGAGGGTTAGCGCGAGAGGGACGAGAATGGTCCGCGCAAAAGGGCAGCGGCGACGACCGCAAACGTTTCCGGACGGACGGCGTCGCTCGTTGCCGCCTCACCCAGGGGGGAGACATGCGGACCGAACCGTTTCGATGGATATCCGTGCTGCTCGCGTCCTTCCTCGCATTCGCGGTCGCGCCCTACGCCGCGGCGGCACCAGGCACGCAGGTGGAGCTCAAGTGGCTGGAGTGGTGGGTGAACGAGTGGGGCCCGCCCAATCACGCCAAACTGATCGCGGACTTCGAAAAGGCAAACCCGTCCATCAAGGTCACGGTGGTCGATACGCCGTATCCGCAGATGGCGGGCAAGTTGAACGCGGCGGCGGCCGGCGGCGAGAACTACGACGTCTTCGGCGTCGAAGGCACCTGGTTGTCAGGCCTCAACAAGCTCGGGTACGTGGAAAACTTGGATCCCTGGTTGGCGAAGGACAAGTCGTTCGCCAGCAGCCTGACGGGAACGGCCCCACGGAGATTTGGCGGCAAAACACTGTCTCTCTGCCTGTATTTGATCACCTACCAGTTCGCGTACAACGTCGACTTCTTCAGCAAGGCTCAGCTCAAGGCTCCCGCAAATTGGGACGAATTTGTTCAGGTCGAGCGGCGCCTGCGGGATAAGACCGGGAACAGGTACGGCATGAGCATGCCGCTGTCCGACGGCGGGTTCCTCTATGGCCGGTACTTCGGCTTTCGTCTGGCGCAAGAAGGCGGTCAACTGGTCGACGACAACGGCAAGGTGGCGTTCAATTCGCCGCAGGGGGTCGCCGCCCTGAAGTGGTGGAAGGACTTCTACAATATGGGGCTCGTCGTGCCGGGCTCGTTGGGCGAGGACCAGACGCAGATGCTGGAGTACGTGGCCAGCGGCCAGGTCCCGACCATCATCGACGGCCCCTTCATCTGGTCCAAGGCCAAGCAGATCGATCCAAAGATTAAGCTCGCGTATGCCCCGGCCTGGCGGGCCCGTACCGGAGGGTATTTTTGGAGCTGCAGCGGCGTCGGCATGAGCGCGAAGTCGCCGAACAAAGACGCGTCGTGGAAGTTCCTTCAGTACCTGTACTCCAGAGACGTCTCAGTGAACATGACGAAGACGATCAGCCTGCCGTGGGCCACCAAAGCCGCGGTGGAATCGCTCAAGAGCAGTACCGACCCGATCCTCAAGAACATCCCGGACTTCTCGAATCAAGATTCTGCGCACAACATTGTCGCTCCCGTGCTGCCGGAAGCCGGGAAGCTCACCGACGCCTTGAAGATCGCCTTCCAGGAGGGGGTCACGGGCAAGAAGGATCCCAAGCAAGCGCTCGACGAAGCGGCCGCCGTGTGGCAGGCCGAGCTCGACAAGACCAAGTAGCCGTTCTCGACCCAGGGATCGCCAGGTCTCCCCGCGGGACGCACGGCGGGGCGGCCCGCGTGCCCGTACCTGAGCAGCGTTTGGGAGATCGCGTTGGCCGGTTTCCGTAGTCCCGTTGGGGCGCTCGCCGAGCCGGTGGCGCCGTCGCAGGTGCGAGCGCGACGCCGCCTTCCGCGCTACGCGGCCGGGTATGTCTTCGTGGCTCCCGTGCTGCTGTATCTCCTCACGACGGCGGTGTATCCGATCTTGAACGTCGTCGCGATGAGCGTCCGAGATGTGGCCGCGGGGCGCTGGTACTTCGTGGGATTCGCGCACTACCGGCAGGTACTGCAAGATCCGGTGTTCTGGAACGCGTTCCGGAACACCGCCATCTTCACCGTCGCGTCCACGGCCGCGCATCTGCTGCTGGGCATGGCGTTCGCCCTGCTGCTGCACGAGGTCTGGTTCAGCCGGGCCCTCCGCAACGTCACCCGGGGGGCGTTGATCCTGCCGTGGGTCTTCTCCACCGCCGCCGCGGGGCTGATGTGGTCCCTCCTGTATCATCCGTTTGGGCTCATCAATTATCTGGCCGTGGGCGTGTTCGGGCGGGCCCAGCCGTTCGAGTTTCTCGGGGACGCCCGGATCGCGCTGGCCTCGGTCATCGCCGTCAACGTCTGGAAGAGCTATCCATTCTATATGGTGGCGATCCTGGGAGAGCTGCAGGCCATTCCTGCGGATCTGTTCGACGCCGCGAAGGTGGACGGGGCGGGGGGCGTGCAGCGATTCTGGTACGTCACGCTGCCACAACTCCGCGGGGTCCTGATCGCGATCTCCACCCTCGACGTGATCCTCACGTTCGGGCACGTCGATTTGATCAACATCCTGACACGGGGCGGGCCGGGCCGCGCCACGGAGACGGTCGCGTTCCACGTGTACCGGACGGCGCTGCTCGACGGCAACCTCGCCAAGGGCTCGGCCATCAGCACGATCATGCTCGTCGTACTCACGCTCTTCTGCTGGATGTACCTGCGCATCCTGGCGCGGCGCGGGAGCGAGTCGTGGTAGTCGCCCCTCCCCCGCTCCGCCGCATCCGCTATGGAGTGCATCAGGGCTTCATCGTCGGTATCTCGGTGGCGTCGGCCGCGCTCCTCCTGGTGCCGGTCGTCTGGATGGTCGGCGCCGGCCTCCGCCCCATCAGGGAGATCCTCAGTTATCCGCCCACGCTGCTGCCGAAGGCGCTCACGTTTCAATATTTCGAGCGCATCCTGGCGAACCCCACGTACCGGCACTACTTCCTGAACAGCGCCGTCCTGGCTCTGGCAACCCTCGGCCTCGCCCTGGTGCTGGGCTCCCTGGCCGCGTATGGCTTCTCCCGCTACAAGTTCCCGGGCAACAAGGCCATGCTGATGGGGATCCTCGCCCTCCTGATGCTGCCGCGGGTGACGCTGATCGTTCCGTACTTCCACCTCGCGCACGTGGTCGGGCTCTACGACACGCTGCTCGGCTTGATCATCGTGAACACCGCGTTTCTCCTCCCGACGTCTACATGGCTCCTGAAGGGGTACTTCGACTCGCTCCCGGAGGAACTGGAGGAGGCCGCCATGGTCGACGGATGCATCCGCGCCCAGGCCCTCTGGAAGATCGTGCTCCCGCTCGCGGTGCCGGGGTTGATCGGCGTCGGCACGTTCGTCTTCATCGGATCGTGGAACGAGTACCTGCTGGCGGTGGTACTCAGCGAGACGCCGCGCGCCCAGACGCTTACCGTCGGCCTGGCCGCGTTCTTCGGCCAGTACGTGCGGGACTGGAACGGCATCATGGCCCTCTCGACCCTGGCCAGCCTGCCCCTCGTCGCCATCTTCGTGTTCCTGCAGCGGTGGGTGGTCCAGGGACTAAGCAGCGGTGCCATCAAATAGGAGGACCCCATGCGCATCGGGATCGCCGGGATCAGCCACGAGGCGTTGACGTTTTCGCCTGTGCCGCAGACCATGAAGGACTTCAGGGTGCTCCGCGGCGCTCAGGCCCTCGAATACCCGGGCCTCGCCGACGCGGCCGGGGCGCTGGAATTCGACCCGGTCCCCATCCTCGTCGCGAGCGCCCGCTGTCCCTCTGGGGTCGTGGAGGAACGCACGTACCTGGCACTGCGGGACGAGCTGGTGGAGGGCATCCGGCGGGCGGGTCCGCTGGACGGGATCTGCCTGATCCTGCACGGCGCGATGCTCGTGGAAAACGTGTGGAGCGGCGAGACCGACCAGGTGCGGATGATCCGCGGTGTGGTGGGGAGGGAGACCCCGTTGGCCGTCCGCCTCGACCCGCACGCGAACCTCACCGAGGAGTTCACAAATAAGGCCGATACGTGGGCGTGCTTCCGCACGGCTCCGCACCGCGACCAGGCCGAGACCCTGCACCGCACGCTGGGCCTGCTCACCAGGTGCATCCGCTCTTACCTGCGGCCTCGCCCCGTGTTCATCCGCCTGCCGCTCCTACTCCCCGGGGAACGGGCGACGACCGCGGTCGAGCCGATGCGGTCCCTGCTCGCCATGGCGCGGGAGATCGAGCAGGCGCCGGGCATCTTGAACGCCGAGGTGCTCATCGGGTTCGGCTGGGCCGACGCTCCGCACGCCGGCGCCAGCGTCGTGGTGGTCGCGGAAGACGAGGAACACCTTCCGGAGGCGCGCCGCCACGCACGGCGGTTGGCGCAGGCGATGTGGGACCGCCGCCGCGAGTTCACCTTCGACCAGGAGGTCGCACGCACGGCCGACGAGGCGATCGACGCGGCGCTGCGGGCATCCGAGCGGACGGTGTTCATCGCCGACTCGGGGGACAACCCGACCGCGGGGGCGCCGGGCGACTCGACGCACTTCCTCTCGCGCCTGCTCGCCAAGAACGTCCCCGACGCGATTGTGGCGGGCATCCCGGACCCGGAGGCGGCGCAGGCCTGCTTCAACCGGGGCGTCGGCGGCACGGTGACGGTCGAGGTGGGGGGCAAGATGGATTCGGCGCACGGCGGGCCGGTGACGCTGACGGGCACGGTTGATCACGTCTACCATCCGCCGTCCACATCGGACGAAGCGGGCTTGGCTACCCTGCGCGTCAACGGTATCCGGGTACTCATTTCCACCCGCCGGTACGTCTACCACAGCCCCGCGGACTTCCAAAAGGCCGGCGTTGACCCGCTGCAGCACCGGATGGTGATCGTGAAGCTGGGATACCTCATGGCGCCGCTGCGCGAGATCGCACCGCGAGAGATCCTGGCGTTAACGCCGGGGTACGCGGACATGGAGTTCAGCCGGTTGCCGTATCGGTACGTCACCCGGCCGATCTTCCCGCTGGACGACGACCTAGAGTGGCACCCGATCATCACGAATGTCGCCGGATACCAGCCATGAGCGATCTGGTGGAATTCGAACTGATGCGCCCCCCGCAGATCGTGGAGGCGCGTCGCCGATGCCCCGTGGCCTTCGTGCCCGTCGGGCCGCTGGAGTGGCACGGTCCACACCTGCCGATGGGCACGGATGCGATCTCGGCCCATCGGGTCGCCGTGGGCGCCGCCCGACGCGTCGGCGGGGTGGTGCTGCCGCCGTTCTTTCTCGGCACCGAAACCGTGCGCGCCGTGGCGGGCCCGCAGAGCGTCCAGGCGCTGGGCTTTCACGGCCACGAGCGGATCGTGGGCATGGATTTTCCCGACAACCCGGTGAAGAGCCTGTACGTCGAGGAAGGGGCGTTCGCGGTCGTGATCCGCGAGATCATCCGCCTGCTCAAGCTGGATCCGTACCGGCTCGTGATCATCGTCAACGGGCACGGCGCGACGAACCATATGCGGGCGCTGCGGCGGGTGGCGGCGGAGGAGTCCGACCCCCCTCGCGTGCGGGTCGTGTACGAGTCGGCGGGGAGCCCCCCGGTGTCGGCGGCGAACGATCCGGGACACGCCAACCGCGGGGAAACGGCGTTCATGATGAGTGCCGTTCCGCAGAGCGTCGACCTGAGCGCGCTTCCTTCGATCGAGACGCCGCTACGCTATTGCGACTACGGTATCGTGAACGGGGCCGCATTCGAGGGACATCCCACCCCCGACTTCACCGTCCCGCGGGACGCCGATCCACGGTACGCGACGAAGGACGAGGGAGCGGCGAGGCTGGCTGGAAACATCGAGCGCCTGGCGCTTCAAGTGACGACGTACCTGACCGAGGTCGAGAACCAAACTCAGAAGCCGTCTGTGTGATGTTGCGGTTCCTGCTCCATCGCGTGCTCGTCACGGTGCCGCTGCTCCTGCTCTTGAGCATCGGCATCTTTTCCATGCTGCACCTCGCCCCCGGCGACCCGGTCACGACGCTGCTCGGCGAAGACCTCGCGAGCCCCGACGTCGCACGCACGCTCCGGCACCAACTTGGGCTCGACCGTCCGCTGTACGTCCAATACTGGCTGTGGCTGGATCGCGCCCTCCACGGCGACCTCGGGTACTCGTTCCGGTCGAAGTCGCGCGTCGCCTCGGAGGTCGTCGCCCGGCTCCCCGTGACCATCGAGCTCACCGTGCTCACGATGGGGGCCGCGATCCTTGCGGCATTGCCCCTCGGGACCCTAGCCGCGCTGCGGCGGAACACGGGCCTCGACGCCCTGATCTCCGGCATGGGTGCGCTCGGACTCGCCATGCCGGCGTTCTGGCTCGGCGTGCTGCTCATCCTCCTGTTTGCGGTCCGCCTGCACTGGCTGCCGCCGTCGGGCTACGTGCCGCCCTGGCATGGCGTGGGCGCCAACCTGCGGCTCATGATCCTGCCCGGGGTCACGCTGGCCGTGTCGTACACCGCGGTAGTGCTGCGCATCTCGCGGATGAGCGTTCTCGACGTCGTCAAGGCGGACTACGTCCGCACCGCGCGCGCGAAGGGCATCAGCGAACCTTGGGTGGTGCTGCGGCACGTCGTGCGCAGCGCGCTGATCCCGATCATCACGGTAGTGGCGCTGGAGACTGGTCGCCTCCTCGGGGGTGCCGTCGTCACCGAAACGATCTTCGCCCTCCCGGGCCTCGGGCGCCTCGCGGTCGACTCCGTGTTGGGCCGGGACTTCCCGGTGCTCCAGGCAGTGGTCCTGTTCATGGCCCTCGCGCTGATCGCCGCCAACCTCATCGCGGACGTACTCTACGCGTGGGCCGATCCCAGGATTCGGTATGGATAGGCAGGCCGGCACCACCCGGCTCGGGCCAACCGCCGGCGGCCAGGCGCCGGGCTTCCCCGCGGCAAGGCTCACGGGTGCACGACGCTTCGTGTCCCGACACCGGCTCGCGTGCGTCGGAGCCGCGATCTGCCTGGGCGCGGCGATCGCGGTGCTGGCCGGCCCGGCATGGGATCGGGAGCCACCGGACGCAGTGCACGTGTCGGCGGTGATGGTGCCCCCCTCGCCTCCATGGTGGCTGGGCACCGACGACCTCGGCCGGGACATCCTGAGCAGGCTCCTCGCGGGCGGGCGGATCTCGCTCGGGGTGGGGGTTGCCGCGACCGCGACCGCAGCGGTCATCGGCATGCCCGCAGGCATGGCCAGCGGCTTCTGGGGCGGGTGGATCGACGGCGCGTTGATGCGGCTGATGGACCTGCTCTTCTCGATCCCCACCATGATCCTGGCGATCGCCATCGTGGGCGTGCTCGGCCCTAGCCTTATCAATGCCACCTTGGCGATCTCGGTCGTCGCGATGCCCCAGTTCGCGCGGCTCGTCCGCGGACAGGTGCTCTCGCTCCGTGAGATGGAATTCGTCCAGGCGGCCTGGGCCGTGGGAGCGCCGGTGGGCCGCATCCTGCGACGCCATCTGTTCCCGAACCTCCTGGGGCTCGTCGTCATCCAGGGCACGCTGACGGTGAGCTTTGCGATCCTGACCGAGGCGACGCTGTCGTTCCTGGGCCTCGGCGTTCAGCCGCCGACGTCGTCGTGGGGCTCCATGCTGCGGTACGGCTATCCGTTCTTGGACCAGGCGCCGTGGGCCTCGGTGGCGCCCGGCATGGCGATCATGATCACCGTGCTGGGCCTCAACCTGCTGGGGGACGGCATTCGAGACGTGCTTGATCCCCGGCTGCGCACGTGACGCGGGGGCCCGGTCCGGCCTGTCGAACGTCCGGGGGATGGGCGATCAAGTTTGAGGGTGCCAAGACGATGACAACTCGCCGGGAGGAGGGATAGCCGTGGAATTGCTGATTGCACTGGCCAACGTGATCGGACGCGTGAAACTGCTCGACACCGCGGCGCCGCGTACCACCAAGGCACTGTGGGCGGCGCTTCCGATCGCGGACCGTGCCGTGCAGGTAAAGTGGTCGGGCGACGCGTGGCGGACCGAGGGCGATTACGATATCGGCATCCCCGAGGTCGAGAACGAGGGACACGTGCTCGCGGCCGGCGACATGATCTACTTCCCGCGGTCGAAGAAGATCGGGTTCGCCTACGGGCGGGCGGAGTGGCGCCACCCGGATCTGTCGCTCGTGATGCATGTGTCCGTGATCGGCAAGGTGATCGCGAACCTAGATGAGCTCGTCAAGGCAAGTGAGCGCGTCTGGCTGGAGGGGGTCCAGCCGTTCCGGTTGAGCCGGGTGGAATAGGATGAATTCTCGGAAGATCGCGGGGGTAGGGAGGCGCCGAACCAATTACTGAGGGGGGCGAAGTCATGAAGAGGTTCACGAGGCGCCAGGTATTGACGTCTGCAGGCGTCGCAGCAGGCCGTACGGTCGCCGCAGGTCCCTTATCCCAATTCTTCGCGCGCCTTCCCCGGGCATCTGCGGCCGGGGCCGACACGCCCGTCCGGGGCGGGTCGTTGCGTGTCGGGATCACAGGAGACTGGACCACGCTGGACCCGCCCCATTACATTAACATATCCGAGCGGCAGATTTTCTATTCGATCTATACTCCGCTTTTCTCTCAGAGCCCCAGCTTCAGCATTGCACCCGGGCTCGTGAAGTCGTGGACGGTCTCGCCCGACGGCGTGCGCTTGACATTTCGCTTGCAAGATGGCGTGCGCTTCCATGACGGCACGCCATGCGACGCCGGCGCGGTGAAGTTTAACATCGACCGGATGTTGAATCCCGCTACCGGCTCGGCGTTCCGGACGATCCTTGCGCCGATCAGGGAAGTCCGCGTCGTGGATCCCGCGACGATCGAGCTGGCGCTGACGGCACCCTTCACGCCTCTTCTCGCCTGGTTCACCGAGGGCCCCGGATTCATTTCCTCGCCCACGGCCATACGGAAGTGGGGCGACCAGTACGCGCTCCACCCCGTGGGCACCGGACCGTTTGAGTTTGTCGAGTGGGTGAAGAACGATCACATTACGCTCAAGAGATTCTCCGGGTACTGGGAGCAGGGGTTACCCGATCTCGATGAGATCGCCTACCGCCCCATGGGCGACGAAACGGTAAAGATGGCGAACCTGCGGGCGGGCGGTCTTGATGTCGTCGATGTCATCCCCGCCCGCGAGCAGCACGCCATTCGGGGGGATCCGCGCTTTCACACCACGGTGCTCCCGGGGGCGAATTGGCCGATGATCCGGCTCAACAACGCGATGCCGCCGTTCAACAACAAGGCGCTGCGGCAGGCGGTGTCTTACGCGGTCAACCGTGATCAAATCGTCACGACGATCTATTTTGACCAGGCGAGGCCCGCCTATGGTCCGATCTCCCCTGTGTATCGTGAATACTATGACCCGTCCGTCAGCCAGTACGGGTACCACCATGACCTTCAGAAGGCCAGGGCAAAACTCGCCGACGGTGGTCAGGCGAACGGGTTCACATTCACGCTGGAGATCTCTGCGTCGCCGGAGCAAACCCGCCTCGCAGAGCTCATCCAGGCGCAGCTCGCGGAGGCCGGCATCACCGCCAACATTCGGGCCTACGAGATCACCACGTTGATCGATCGCGTCACGGGCAAGCGGTATCAAGCCGCCATCGGTTCCTGGACGCCGCGGCCAGATATCGACGGGACCATGTACAATCACTTCAGCACACACGGAAACGTCAACTCCGTTTCGTACAACAATCCCACGGTGGACTCCCTCTTCGAGAAGACCCGGATGATTCCAAGCGGGCCAGAGCGCATTCGGCTGTACCGCGAGATTCAGCGGCTGATCATCGAGGACGCCCCATGGGTCTTCCTGGTGTTTCTCAACCTGATGATCGGTACACGAGCGGAGGTCCAAGGGGTTCCTGCCATCCCCGACGGGATCATGCGGTTCAAAGGGGCTTGGCTGCGGCGGTGAATGACCCATCTTCAGGTGCTCATGGACCCGAGGGAGCGTTTGCTCAATCGCCAGCAGCGCACTTATCCACCGAAAATTAGGTCAGCGGGGGCGCGCGCATGATGCGGATCGGTGTTGGCTTCCCTGGGTGCCGCGAAGGCACGGCGTACCCGGTCGGCTTCGTTCGCCCGGAGGCTCTGGCCATGGTCGCGCGCCGCGCCGAGGAACTGGGCTACTACTCGATCTGGTCGAATGACCACCTGACGACGCCCCACGGCGTCAGCGCGACGCAGGCGGAGGTCCCGAATTTCTACGAGCCGCTCGTGACGTACGCCGGGTTCGTCAACATCACGGAGCGGCTGCGGTTCATGTTCAGCGTCATCACCCTGCCCCAGCGGGACCCCGTCCTGCTGGCCAAGCAGGTGGCGACGCTGGACCGGCTGAGCGGCGGACGCGTGATGCTCGGGGTCGGCCTGGGCGCGTACCGGGAGGAATTCGAAGCCGTCCACGCGGGCCTGAAGGGCGCGCACCGCGGCACCATGCTCGACGAGGGGATTCAGGGCCTGCGAACGTTGTTTGCCGACCGGCGGGCAAGTTTCCAGGGGAAGTACGTCCACTTCGCCAGCGTGGAGTTGGCCCCCAAACCGGCGCAGGATCCCTTTCCCATCTATGTTAGCGCGCACTCGCAGGCCGGCCTCGAGCGCGTCGGGCGGCTGGGAGACGGCCTGATCATCGGCGCCCGCAGCCCCGAGCAAACGCGGCGCGAATGGGCGGCCGTGCGGGAGGCCGCCGCCGCACACGGCCGGGACGCCAGCCGTCTCAGCCTGCACGTCCAGACCTGGCTCGCGTTCGGGGAGAGCGACCGCGAGGCCGAGCAGCGCGTTCTAGGGTCTCAGCACTTCCGGCGGATCGCGGCGGCGACGCAACGCCCGGACGACGCGATCCTCGCCGAATATCGCGCGGGCAACCTCCTGGGGACGCCCGCGGCCATCGCCGGACAGATCCGGGAGTTTCAAGGCGCCGGCGCGTCGCACCTCGGGATTGTCTTTCTGGTCGACACCATAGACCAGTTATTCGCGGACATGGAGGCGTTCGCGTCAAAGGTGATGCCGGCGCTCCAGTAGGAAACGGCCGGCGGAGACGGGAGAAGGAGGCGAGAGCATGGCGCGGATTGAGATCGTGCTCGGCGACGAGGTGTTTCATGCGGCCCTGTTCGAGGAGACGGCCCCGAGGACCACCGCGGCCGTGATGAAGGCCCTCCCGTTTGAGGGGCGTGCGGTGCACGCGCAGTTGAGCGGCGACATGTTCCGGATGTTTGAGCACGCACCGATCGCCGTCGAGGAAACCGAGAACCGGCAGGCGTACCAGGCCCCGGGCGAGATCGTGTATTATCCACCGATCAAAGAAATCGCCATCGCCTACGGCACCGCGCGGTTCCGTGGGACCGCCGGCTTCCTGTACCTCACGCCGCTGGGCGCCATCGACGAGGACGAACTCCCCCGGCTGGCCAAGACCGCGGAACACCTGCAGTGGGACGGCGCCAAACGCATTCAGTTCCGCCGGTCGGAGGCGCCCGCGCCTCACGCGCACGAGGCCGCGGCCGCCGGGCGGCCGATTGAAATCGAACTGGACGGGGTGACGGTGACGGCGTCCCTGCTGGACGCAACCGCGCCTCGGACGGCCGACGCGCTGTGGAAGGCGCTGCCCCTCGCGGGGCGGGTGACCAACACCAAGTGGAGCGGCCAGATGCTCCGGTTCTGGGGCGACGGCAAGGACGGAGCCCTGCCGATCGGTCTCGACACCGCGGAGAACGGCCAGGTCCTCCACTGGCCCGGCTATGTCTACTATCATCCCGCCTACCGCGGCATCCGGCTCTGCTATGGCCAGGCGCAGCAGAGCGGCCCCGCGAGTGTGTCGACGCTGACGCCGCTCGCGCGCATTCGGGGCGACTGGAGTGGTTTCCGGGCCAAGGCCGCGGCGATCATGTTCGAGGGCGCCAAGACCATGGTGATTCGCCGGAAGGAGCGCTGAGGCGAACTCAATTCGCAGAGGGTCTTCCCGATGTCCGACGTCCCTAAGAAACCTCAGAACATCTATGACGACCCAGGTTTCTTCGCCGGGTATTCGACCCTCGAGCGTTTCGGCGCCGGGTGGGAGCGGGCTATGGAGCATGCCGATCTACTGGCGCTTCTCCCCGAAGTAGACGGCCGGCGGGTGCTGGACCTCGGATGCGGGGCCGGACAGCTCGCACACCACCTCGCCACGGCCGGAGCGGCCGAGGTGGTAGGCGTCGACGTGTCAGAGCGGATGCTGGCCCTGGCGCGGGCAGAGTGGGCCCACCCGCGTGTGACCTACAGTCGTGAGGCGGTCGAGCAGGTGGTGTTTCCGCCAGCGCGGTTCGACCTGGTCGTGAGCTCGCTGGTGTTTCATTACGTGGACGATTATCGGGCATTGGTCTTGCGCATCGCAGGATGGCTGGCGCCCGGCGGCGTTCTCGTCTATTCAACCGAGCACCCCATCTTCACGGCGCGCCTGCCGGGCGACGGTTGGGTGCTCGACGGCGCAGGCCGGCGCACGCGTTGGGGCATGGACCGCTACGCCGACGAGGGCGCCCGTGAAGAGATGTGGTTCGTCCCGGGCGTGCGGAAGGTTCATCGCACGCTGGCCACGCTGATCAACGGCCTCCTGGACGCCGGGCTCGTAGTGGAGCGCGTCGTCGAGCCGATCCCCAGTGAGCAGTGGCTGCACGACCACCCGCTGGCGCGCGATGAGCGACGCCGGCCCATGTTCTTGCTGGTGCGCGCCCGCAAACCTTGACGGGGAGGAGTGCGGGCGCCAGAACGGAAGTTCTCTGATTCAGAGTCATGGGAGGGGGGGTTCCCGTGGGCCGTTCGATCACCCGTCGTCGTTTCCTCCATTCGCTCGCGCTTGGGGCCGGCGGAGCGCTTCTCGCCGCGCGCTCCACGGATGCCGCCACGACGGGGGGGAAGTCCGGCGGAACGCTCATCGCCGGCTGGGAGGCCGAGCCGGGCGCGTTCGACAACGACATCGACCGCGGCGCGGTGACCCGCACGTTGCTGCACAACATCTACGACCGTCTGGTCGACCGCGACATGACCGTCAAGGCGAACCAGCCCCTGGTGGGGAATCTCGCCACATCGTGGGAGGTCTCGCCGGATGCGAAGACCTACACCTTCAAGCTGCGTCAGGGCGTAAAGTTTCACGATGGCACGGCGCTCGATGCCGAGGCCGTGAAATTCAACATCGATCGCGATTCGGATCCCAACCATAAATACTACAACAAGGCCGGCGCCGGCAGTCTCAAGCTCGGCTACGGCAACCTCGCCGGCGTCGTCGTCGTCGACAAGTTCACGATCCGCATCGTCCACAAGGACCCGTTTGCCGACTTCCTGCCGGTGCTGGCGTTTGGCACCTATTCGATCGCGAGCCCGACCGCCATTCAGAAGTACGGCAACGAGGATTATCCCAACCACCCGGTGGGTACCGGACCGTTCAAGTACGTCAGCCGCGAGAAGGGGGTGAAGGTCACCTTCGAGCGAAATCCGGACTACTGGGCAGGCGCGCCGGCGATCGACGGCTTCATCGTGCGCCCCCTGCCCGAGGCGGTCACACGAGTGACCGCTCTCCAGACCGGCGAAGTCGATTGGATCAACGCGGTCAACCCAGACAGCATAGACAGCGTCAGGTCGAACCCGAGTCTCGTGCTCGAACTGGCGCAGCTTCCGAATACCTGGGGCTACATTCCCAACCACAAGTACCCCCCCACAACGAAGCTTCAGCTCCGTCAGGCGATGAGCTGGGCGATCGACCGCGAGACGCTGGCGCGCGACGTGATGAGAGGACTCGCCGTCCCAGCGAAAGGGACGCATGCGGCGGGGACGCCCGGCTATGATCCGGACATCACCGGCTACGGCTACAACCCCACGAAAGCCAAGCAGCTCTTGGCCGACGCGGGATTTCCGAAGGGCCTTCCGCTCGAGGTCTGGATACCGGCCGGCGGCGCCGGCTCCCCATTCGGCGTCCAGATGAACGAGTTCATTCAGCAGAACTTCAAGGACGTCGGGATCGAGGCGAAGTTTGTCCAGCAAGAATTCCAAACCTTCCAGAACAATATGGCGAACGGCGTGCAAAAGGACGTGAACGCGCTTCAGGTGGGGTTCAGCGTCGACGAGTTCGTCAATCTGCAGCGGATGTTTCGGACCGACCTCCAGCCGCCCAATGGGAACACGAATCCGGGCTGGTACAGCAATGCGGAGGTGGATGCGCTGTTGAAAAAGGCGAGGGAGACCACCAACGCCGAGCAGCGCAAGCGGCTCTATTTTCAGGTCGAGCAAAAGGCCGTCGACGACGCCGCCTGGATCTTCGTCGTGAATCAGAAGGCGGCCCGCGCCTGGAACAAGAGAGTGAAAGGCTACATCAACCCGAACTCGTATATGTTCACCTTCCGGACTGTGTCGATCGCCTGAGATGCTTCGTTTTGTCGTCGCGCGGTCGCTCGCGACGATTCCGGTGTTGATCGGCGTGTCGCTGGTGGTTTTCCTCACGATGAAGATCATACCGGGCGATGCCGCCGAGGTGCTGGCCGGACCGCAGGCTACGAAGGACCAGGTGGAGCTGATTCGTCAGAGCCTGGGCCTGAACCGCCCGCTCTATGTCCAGTACGTCACCTGGCTCAGCCGGGCGGTGCGGGGAGATCTCGGGCGATCGATTCAGTTGGCCGCGCCGGTCACCGAGATGGTGCGCGACCGGCTCAAGAACACGCTGGTGCTCGCGCTCGCCAGCGCGCTGCTGGCGCTCGCGATCGCCGTGCCGGTCGGCATCCTCTCGGCCACGCACCAATCCTCGTTCGTCGATCGCGCGTCCATGGTGCTGGCACTGTTCGGGAACAGCATGCCGACGTTCTGGCTGGGATTGGTGTTCATTCTGATTCTTTCGCTGCACTTTCGGCTGTTCCCGTCCAATGGAATGCACTCATTACGGGGGCCGGCCGGAATCCCCGACCTGCTCTGGCATCTCACGCTTCCCGCGCTCGCCCTCTGTGACGTTCCTGCCGCGGTGCTGGCACGGATGACGCGCTCCAGCCTGCTTGAAGCGTTGAACGACGACCACGTCCGGACGGCGCGCGCGAAGGGCCTGACCGAAGCACGAGTCGTTGTTCATCACGCGCTGCGCAATGCACTGTTGCCGGTCGTGACGCTCATGGGCATTCAGGTGGGCTACCTCCTCGGCGGATCGATCCTGGTCGAAACCGTCTTCTCGTGGCCGGGGCTCGGTTTGCAGCTGTACGATGCGATTGGCGCGCGCGATCTGCCGCTGGTTCAGGGTGGGGTCTTACTCGTCGCCACCATGTTCGTCTTCATCAATCTATTCGTCGACGTGCTCTACGCCGTACTCGATCCGCGGATTCGGTACGGGACGTAGCGCGAACACGTCGGCAGCGAGGATGGCAGCCGCCCCGGGCGGGAATAGACCGCGTGACGATGGCCGCGCATTCAGCGCGCTGGTGTGGAGGCGGCTGCGCTGGGATCAGGTGCTGGTCGCGGCGCTCGGGGTCATCGTGGTGGTCGCCGTTGCGGCAGTGCTGGCGCCTCGACTCGCTCCGTACGATCCGACCCGTGCGGATCCCCGGATTCGCCTGTCGCCACCGGGGACCGTCGGTCACCTGCTGGGCACCGATCAGCTGGGCCGCGACGTTCTCAGCCGCGTGATGTGGGGCGGCCGGATCTCGCTGATCGTCGGCGTCGTTCCGGTCGTCCTCTCGGCGGTGGGTGGAACCGCCGTGGGATTGATCGCGGGCTACTATGGAGGCCCTGTCGACCAGATCATCACCCGAGCACTCGATGTATTGTTCGCCTTCCCGGCGATCTTGCTCGCGCTGGCGATCGTGTCGGCGCTGGGACCGTCGATTTACAATGCGATGCTGGCGATCACCATCGTCGCGATTCCCAGCTTCGCGCGCCTGGTGCGGTCGGCGGTGCTCGGCTTACGGGAGCGGTCGTTCGTCGAGGCGGCGCGGTCGTTGGGCGCGAGCAGTACACGGATCATATCGCGGCACATCCTTCCCAACACCGTGTCGCCGGTGATCGTCTATGCCACATTTGAAACCGGCAAGACGATTGTCTTCGCCGCGGCGCTGAGCTTTCTGGGTCTGGGCGTTCAGCCGCCCACTGCCGAATGGGGAGCCATGCTCAGCCAGGGGCGGACGGTGCTGGCAACCGCCTGGTATGTCGCGACCGTTCCGGGCATGTTGATTTTTCTGGTCAGCCTCAGCTTCAATATCCTGGGAGACGGGCTGCGCGATGCGCTCGACCCGCACCAGGCCATGGCTGGGCCGGCAACCGGTGCGGTCAGCGCTACCCGTCGTCCGCACACGAGGGACGGACGGCGGCGGCCCCCAGTCCAACGCCGGGGCGGCGGTATTCCTCACGGGGCGGAGCAAAGATATCCAGAATGACACAGCGCTGGCTCAGCGTCCGCCCTCCGTGCGGCACATTCGGCGGCGTCTCCCAGAAATCACCTGCTTTGACAGGATACTCGTGCGCGTCCTGAATCCGGATCCACTCGCCTTCGAGGCACACGCCCCACTGCTCGTTCGGATGCGCATGCACGGGCGACTCTGACCACGGCTCCAGTTCAACGATCGAGAGCATGAGGTGCGTTCCTGGGAAGATACGCGCCCGGACGCCCTCGGCCAGCGTTCTGGGAATGCCTCCGTCGCGAACATTGTGGAACCACTCCCGGCCCACCGCGTTCCCCCCTCCCCTGCAGAAGCTCTAAGACCAGCATCATCTTGCAGCCCATCGATCGTATTTTACCAAGAGGGGGGCGGCAGGCGAACGGCCAAGCATATTCCGAAGACGGTCGTGGGCGGATCGTGAGGGGGAAGCAGAAATGCCTGCGCTTTCTTTCCATCGGAAGGGAACCGCCGTGGGCTACATGTACATCACGACCATTCATCGGGAAGGGGCCGGCTGGGGGTGGAAGGGACATAAACGAGCGGTGGGCAGCCGAAGCGGTGATCCCGGACCGGTGGTGGCGTCGGGAGAAGTGTGTGCCGAGATCGCCCAGGCTGAAGCGGCCGCCGACGAGTGGTTTTACCATGTGCCAAACGTGATTGAACTGACGCCCGGGACCGACCAGGAGGTGGCATCCCCACGCCCGTCCCCATCGGCCGCCACGGCAGCGGCGTCTCCGATTGCGCCTTGGACAGCCGGGGAGCGTCCCGTGTCCGTCCGGGAGGAGATGCACAAAGGCCTGAACTTCTTCGGGACCGCCACGTTTGCCATTCTGGCGGGCAGCATCTTTCACGGACTTTCCCTCCCGGACGATTGGCCCCACAAGATCGAGGACGTCATCTTCGGCGTGATCGCCGCCGCGGCCGTGGGCCGGTACCTATGGGGGAGGAATCGATATGTGCGCTCCCTCGCCCCCTTGTGGTTCCTGACTCTGGGCGTGGTCACGAAAATCATCGGGGCGTGGACGAGAACTGGCAGCCCGATTCCCGCTGGACCAGACTTGGGTATCTCGTTTTTCCTGATCTTGACCGGCTTCGTTTTCGCATGGCAATTCTATACCGCGCGCGTTCCCGCCACGATGCTCGGCAAAGGGGCAGATCATGACCGTGGTTCGCTGTGAATGGGCGGTCGGCGACCTGTTGGTTCCATATCACGACAAAGAGTGGGGGATGCCGCTCCATGACGATCGGGGCCTCTTTGAGCTGCTCGTCCTCGAAGGCGCTCAGGCGGGCTTGAGCTGGATCACCGTCTTGAAGAAGCGCGAGAACTATCGCGCCGCGTTCGACAACTTTTCCCCCGAGAAGATCGCGGGCTACGATCGGAAGAAACAGGGGGCGCTTCTTCGTGATCCGGGGATCATTCGCAACCGACTCAAGATCGCGTCGGTGATTCGGAACGCGAAGGCCTTCCTCGAACTGCAGCGAGAGTTCGGAAGCTTTGACGCGTACAGCTGGCAGTTCGTCGACGGGCATCCCAAGAAGAACCGCTGGAAGTCGCTCAAGGAGATCCCCGCCCGAACGCGAGAGTCGGACGCGATGAGCAAAGACCTAAAACGCCGGGGGTTTACGTTTGTCGGGTCGACTATTTGCTATGCCTTTATGCAGGCCGCCGGCATGGTCAACGATCACGTCACCCACTGCTTCAGATACGCTGGAATCCATCG
The DNA here is from genome assembly GCA_035703895.1 of bacterium. Classification (NCBI taxonomy): domain Bacteria; species bacterium. The sequence continues at coordinate 25,886 of DASSXJ010000021.1, forward strand.
TTCCCGGCGAGACTAGCGCCCGGCGACGGGAATCTGGTGGATGGCCGGAAGCAGTTCGGTGGCCCACAGGTCGAGCACGGCGGGATCGTAGATGTTGAAGGTATCATCCACCAAGACCAGGGTGTCGAAGCCCAGATCGGCGAGGCTCCGGCAATACGTGAGGGCCTGCGGGACCGACATCGCGCCGCCGCGCCCATCGCGGGTGACATTGAGGCGGCCATACAGGGTTTTCTCGATGGCCTCGTAGGGACGGCCTAGCCGCTCGCAGTGGCCGCGCAACACCGCCAGCTTGTGGACGAGTTGGTCGGTCGGCAAGCGGCTGCTGAGGTTGCAGGCGTCGGCATACTGGGCCACCAGACGAAGCGTCTTTTGTTCACCGCCGCCGCCGATCAAGATGGGCGGATGCGGACGCTGGAGCGCTTGGGGCACATTTAATGTACGGTCGAGCTGATAGTGCTTCCCGCGAAACGGTTGGGCCTGTTCATACTTCCCTTCGTCGGCCCACATCTGCAGGGCGATCAGAATGGTCTCTTCCAAACGCTCGAAGCGGTCCTTCGTGCTCGGGAAGGGGATGCCGAGCGCGCGATGCTCTTCCTCAAACCAACCCGCCCCGATGCCGAAGATGACGCGGCCACCCGACAGCAGATCGAGTGTGCTGACCTGCTTGACCAGCACGCCAGGATGACGATAGGTCACTGAGGCGACCAGCGTGCCGAGCTTGATCGTGGTGGTCACACCGGCAATGAAGCCGAGCGTGGTGTAGGCTTCGATCATCTCGCGATCGGTGACGCCGGGGCCGACCGGTGACTGATCCCAGAAGAAATGGTCCCAGACCCAGAAACTCCCGAACCCGGCTTCCTCGGCGCGACGTGCCACGCGGGCCAAGTCCGCGCGAAGCCGTGCCGGCCCACCAGGCGCGGCAAAATTGGCCACATTCAGACCAACGTCCACAATGACATGACCTCCTGTCGACTCGTGTGGCCTTTCCTTCCTCGTGACCGCTGCGCCGGCGCGTGTCGTGTGAGGCGCATCACGGTCTATTTGTGAGATGGTTCATCCCCTTCCTTCCCGCGTTGATCTAACATGGAACCATCCTGAACGAAAGGAGGGAGGGTGATGCTAAGAATGCTCGCCACCTTGGTTCTGGGGGCAGCCATTCTACTCCCCGCAGCGTCCGCGTTCGCCCGAGACGAAGGTGGGGCGGACCCCGGCAATTTCGGGACGCTTGGCCAGGTCGAACTCAACGTGGCCCCGGCGCCGCCCGCCACGGTGGCGCCCGACGATACCTCTCGGGAGTAGCGCCATCGTACGATTCGCGCTGCCGGTCGCCCGACCGTGAGGGGACGGCCGGCAGCCAGCCTTGATCCCCCCAAGCATGTGTGGTAATGATTTGCTATGAGTGCATACCGCTACACCGTCTGCGACGTTTTCACGGACCGTCCGCTGGCCGGAAACCAGCTCGCCGTTTTTCCGGACGCGCGCGAAATTCCGGACGCGCGCCTGCAGGAGCTTGCCCGGGAGATCAACTTCTCCGAGACTGTCTTCGCCTATCCGCCCGGCGCCGGAGGGCACGCGCGCATCCGGATCTTCACACCGGGGCGCGAGCTCCCCTTCGCCGGGCATCCGGTGCTCGGCAGCGCGTTCGTGCTTGGTGCTCCGCTCGAGGGCGATGAGATCCGGCTGGAAACGGGCCGGGGAACCGTGCCGGTGCGACTGCGCCGCGACGGGCGCCGGATCACATTCGGCTGGATGAATCAGCCCATCCCGTCCGTGGCGACGTTTGGGGACGAAGCGTCGCTGCTACGTGCACTGGGGGCGGCGCGGTCCATGCTCCCGGTTGAGGTCTACGACAACGGCGTGCAGCACGTCTTCGTCAC